>JASFMT010000321.1:0-4908 GCA_050117455.1 Gammaproteobacteria bacterium
CAGTCACAAGAGGTTATTTCATGGTTCGCAGTATGACGGCGTTTGCCCGCCAGACGTTGGAAAATGAACTTGGCACCCTTACCTGGGAATTAAAATCGGTCAATCACCGGTTTTCTGAAGTTAGTTTGCGACTTCCGGAGGAGCTGCGGCCCCTGGAATCGCAGATTCGCGAACGGATTGCGCAGGTGGCGAAACGGGGCAAAGTGGACGCCAACCTGCGTTACCAGCCGCCAGTGGTGCAACAGGCAGGTTTTGAGACCGACCACGAGCTGGTGGCGGCGCTGGCGGCGGTCAGCCGGGAAGTTGCCAAAGATTTTCCCGATATCGCGCCACTGGGTATGGCGGATTTGCTCAAATGGCCCGGGATACTCAAGGCCCCGCAAATTGACATGGATGCTTTGAAAAATTCCACCCTTGCGTTACTCGATGATGCCCTGACGGAACTGGGCGAATCGCGGCAGCGGGAAGGGGAAAAACTGAAACAGATGCTACTGGATCGCTGTGACGCGATGGCCGTGGAAGTCAGCAAGGTGCAGGAGCGTATACCGGCGGCTATTGAAGCCATGCGCCAGCGCATCAAGGACAAGCTGGCGGAGTGGCAGGCGGACCTGGATGAAACGCGGCTGGAACAGGAGCTGGTTTTCCTGTGCAACAAGTCCGACGTGGCGGAAGAAATGGACCGGTTGCAGGCACACGTTGAAGAGGTAAAACGTATACTGGAACAAAGCAAGCCCGTTGGCCGGCGCCTGGATTTTCTCATGCAGGAACTCAACCGCGAAGCCAATACCCTGAGCTCCAAGTCTCCCGATACCGAAATGACCCGTGCCTCCGTGGAATTAAAGGTGCTGATCGAGCAAATGCGCGAGCAGGTCCAGAATATTGAATAACCGAAATAACCCGATCTATTGACCAGCATGAGCAACCAGCCAGGCGACGTGACAACGACATCATCCCTTTACGTGATCGCTGCCCCCTCGGGGGCGGGTAAGACCAGCCTGGTCAAAGCGTTATTGGAGACGACGCCGGATATAACCGTTTCGGTATCTCATACCACCCGCCAGGCGCGTCCCGGCGAGGTCCACGGCGAACACTATTATTTTGTGGATCAACAAACCTTCGAGCAGATGCGGGATGCCGGCGAGTTTCTGGAATATGCGCAGGTTTTTGACAATTATTACGGCACCTCGCGCCAGTCCGTGGAGGATACCCTTAAGCGCGGTAGTGATGTCATCCTGGAAATCGACTGGCAGGGCGCGCAGCAGATTCGCCGCCTGTATCCGGACTGCTGCAGTATCTTCATATTGCCACCGTCCCGTGAAGCCCTGGAACAACGGCTGCGTTCTCGGGGTCAAGATAATGAGAAGGTCATTGATCGCCGTATGCAGGATGCCATTGCGGAAATATCCCACTATCCGGAATTCGATTATTTGGTGATTAATGACGACTTCGACCAGGCTCTTGCCGAAATGACGGCCATCGTCGTTGCCCGCCGGCAACGCACGGCCATTCAGGGCGTGCGGCAGCAGGCATTGCTAAAACAGCTGCTGTCCTGACAGCGGCGAGCGCAATTTCTGGCGTGATATACACCGTTTATGTACAATTGTCCGGCTATGGTCGCGCGATTTATACTAGTACCGGGATTGTGGTCAGCACTGGCCCGTAATGTGTAAATTCAAATTGAGGGTATCATCTCGAATTGAGGGTACCGCAACGCGATCCCGGCACATTTGCCGCGAAAATGAGAACGAATACACTTTATTTTTGATAGTGGTAAAGATACGGTACAAGAAAACGTTAACAACAACGCAATTTGAGGTATAACTATGGCAAGAGTCACGGTCCAGGATTGTTTAGACCATGTAGATAACCGCTTTGAACTGGTGCTGCTAGCCAGCCGTCGTGCCCGGCAGATCGCCCAGGGCAAGGATCCGATGGTGGACTGGGAAAATGACAAGCCCACTGTGGTGGCACTGCGGGAAATCGCGGAAGGTAAAATCAACCAAGAGGTATTAGACGCTGCAGAACAGGAAGCTCAAGCCGAAGCCGAAGAGCTACAGGAAGACACCGGGGAGTCCAACCAACTCATGTCCTGATCCCGAGGGCCCGGTGTTTCTGATTAGTGATCTTTGTGAATTACTAGAAACTTACCTTGAGCCAGACCAGGTTAAAGAAGTTTACCGCGCCTATTTGTTTGGCGCTGATGCCCATGAGGGCCAGCAACGCCTGACCGGCGAGCCCTATATTTACCATCCCCTGGCGGTGGCGCGCATTCTTGCTGAAATGCGCATGGACTATAACAGTATTGTCGCCGCCCTGCTGCACGATGTCATTGAAGATACCCCTACCGCCAAAGACCAGCTGGCCGGTGAATTCGGCCAGGAAGTCGCCGAACTGGTCGATGGTGTCAGCAAACTCACCCAGGTTAATTTTGAAAGCCGCGCCGAAGCCCAGGCGGAAAACTTTCGCAAAATGATGCTGGCCATGGTGCGGGACATCCGTGTCATTCTTATCAAACTCGCTGACCGGCTACACAACATGCGCACCCTCGGCGTCATGCCACCGGATAAGCGGCGCCGTATCTCCCGGGAAACCCTGGAAATCTATGTTCCCATCGCCCACCGTCTCGGTATGCACAACTTCAGGCTGGAGCTGGAAGAACTGGGCTTCAAGGCCGCTTATCCCATGCGCTACCGCATACTGGATGAGGCGGTAAAAAAGGCCCGAGGCAATCGCCGGGAAGTGGTGGAAAAAATTCGCAAGACGCTGGAAGAGCGGCTGCAACAGGAAGGCATCAGTTTTCCGGTGGTTGGCCGTGAGAAACATCTCTACAGCATTTACGAAAAAATGCGCACCAAGGGGCTTACTTTCGCGGAAGTGTTTGATGTGTACGCCTTTCGTATCGTGGTGGATAAGCCCGATACCTGCTACCGGGTGCTGGGCATCGTGCACAATGTTTATAAGCCGGTGCCCGGAAAATTCAAGGATTATATTGCCATTCCCAAAACCAACGGTTACCAATCATTGCATACCGGGCTGTTTGGCCCTTACGGGATACCCATTGAAGTGCAGATTCGCACCGAAGACATGGACAAAGTGGCCAACGTGGGCATTGCGGCGCACTGGCTTTACAAATCGGGCGCCGAAGGCCACCGGCAGGACCTGGCGCAGGAATGGTTGCGCGGTCTGCTGGAAATGCAGCAACACGCCGGTAATTCGCAGGAGTTTCTGGAAAGCGTCAAAATTGATTTGTTTCCCGACGAAGTTTATGTCTTTACCCCCCAGGGCGATATCATGACTTTGCCACGGGGATCGACGATTGTTGATTTCGCCTATGCCGTGCACAGTGACCTGGGAAATTCCTGTGTGGCGGGAAAAATCGACCGACGGTTGGCGCCACTGCGGACCCAGTTGTTGAATGGTCAAACCGTGGAAATCATATCGGCGCCCGGCGCCAAACCCAACCCCGTGTGGCTGGATTTTGTGGTGTCCGCCAAGGCGCGGTCCAATATCCGCACCTTCTTAAAACGCCTTAAACGGGACGAAGCCATTCAGCTGGGCCGCCGGTTGCTGGAAAAATCCCTGGCATCCTTTTCCACCGGCCTGGACGAAATTCCCGAGTCGCGGATAAACCGCGTACTGGAAGAATACAATCTCAAATCCCTGGACGAGTTGTTGGCCCAAATCAGCCTGGGTAACCGCGTTGCATTACTGGTGGCGCGCCGCTTAACCGACACCGAACCGGAGCAAGACGCCGAGCAGCGCGCCACCTTGCGCCCGCTGGGGATCAAAAACGTTTTCAGCCGTTATGCGCCGGACTGGATGAAAAGCGGTAACAAGGATTCCAAGCCGCTGGCCATCAAAGGCACGGAAGGTACCGTGGTGTCCTACGCGAAGTGTTGCCGCCCCATTCCCGGTGATTCCATCCTCGGTTTTATCAGTATGGGACGGGGCATTGTTATTCACCGGGATAACTGCAAAAACACCAAGGAATACCGTTCCCGCCCGGACAAATGGGTTGACGTGCAATGGGACAGTGATGTGGAATCAACGTTTCCGGTTGACGTGCGCGTTGATACGGAAAACCGGCGCGGGGTGCTGGCCACCGTGGCAGCCACCATGGCGG
The DNA here is from genome assembly GCA_050117455.1 of Gammaproteobacteria bacterium. GTDB lineage: Bacteria > Pseudomonadota > Gammaproteobacteria > SZUA-152 > SZUA-152 > JAKEGK01. Next base: position 4,124 of record JASFMT010000321.1, read on the forward strand.
ATATGTCTGTCAATATTGAAAACGTATCGATGGATGAACGCGACGGTACCTATTCATCCATGAAGTTCACCATTAGCGTGAAGGATCGCAAGCACCTCGCTAACATTATACGCCGTGTCAGAAGTATCGACAGCGTGGTGCGGATGGTAAGAATAAAATAAATAGCCGGTCAGTCTATTAGCAAAAACAACAGGCCGCGCCTGGGTTACAAAACGGGTTTAACTGGATTAAAGGCGATCGGCTGAAATAGTACGAAGGGGATTGATTCATTATGACCAGACAGATAATTCACACCGACAACGCACCCAAAGCCATCGGCCCTTATTCTCAGGCTGTCAAAGTCGGCGAGGCCGTCTATCTATCCGGCCAGATACCACTGGATCCCGCCACCATGGAACTGGTACAGGGGGACATGAAAGTACAGATCCAGCGCGTATTTGATAACTTGAAAGCGGTGGCCAACGCAGCGGGTGGTGATTTGTCTGACGTTGTAAAGTTGAATATTTTTCTCACCGATCTTGGCCACTTCGCCTTGGTCAACGACATCATGGCTGAGTATTTTCAACAGCCATATCCTGCGCGTGCGGCGATAGGAGTCGCCTCCTTACCCAAAGGCGCGCAGGTGGAGATGGATGCCATTATGCACGTCAGTGCATAACGATGCCTTGCGGCGGCTCGTAAGGGGTGCGTTATTGAAACACCAGTAACCAACCGATCGACGCGTTTGCGTTTTGATGCAACGGTTCAATCGCTGAAAGGGGTTGGCCCTTCCGTTGCCGACAAAC
>JASFMT010000322.1:0-4901 GCA_050117455.1 Gammaproteobacteria bacterium
AACCACCAGAAGCAACAGTATTAAAGCTAACTGTATATATGACCTAATCATAATCGACCATGCCGCTCCTGGTATTTTGCGCGAAACGTATTAACGTAATTTTTCAAATGTACGTGATAGGGATAGACAACCAGCAGATCTTCTCTGTCGAGCACCCAGCTGTTCCCTAAAAAGATATCCACGTTTTTCAAGATATCCAGCCGGGCGAACAAATATGACGGCTGTTCAAGATATTTTTCTTTATCTGATGCATCGCTGCTCATACCCTCGATTTCCACATCAGACTGGCTGGTAAGCTGTGAATAATGAAACCTTTCCTCCAGCACTTTGGAGAATTCTTTATACATGGATATCTGTGATTCTCCGTAATTCTCCATGACCGGAAAATATCGCGTCGTCACGGTAAAATCGGTATTTTTCAAACTGAGTTTGGCGGTTTTGTTTCGCTGATTTGGCGTGGTTTCCCGCATAAAACACTGGAAACTTACCAGTTCGTTTTTCTCGCGGATTTGCTGTTTGCTTTTCGCGATCTTGTTATTAACATCTATCTTTGACCTGTTCTTCTGAGATTCCTTGTAACCTGATACGCGCCTTAAAATATCTTTGGCTTTTTCCGTACTTTCTTTGACGCTTTCTTCATCGCCTTCAATTTCACGGATCCTGTCCTCAAGGCTCAATACTGCATTGGCAACAATATATCTACGCAAAACTACATTTACCTCGGCGAGCACGCCTTCTTGTTCAAGCACAGTTGCCGGTTTCTCTATGAGCCTTTCACAAATATCCGGGTCGGCGTTCCAGTGAATCTTATATTCCTTACAAAAACCAACAGTCAGTGGACTTTTCGGATTGAACAGTAACTGTCCATAGACATGCTCCAGCAACTTGCTGTTTTTCCGCTCATCATCTTTTGCCGGGGAAATCGTATTTTTTTGTTTTTGAAAACGTTCAATGCAGTAGTTAGGATCCAGGTATTCCCGGTATTTATGGATTATGTAGTGCTGCGGATAGGGCAAATCCGTCCATATATGGTGTGAGGCCCGTGGCGCGGCGCTGATCGCATAGGCCTGATAATCGCGAAGCGTTTCAATATTGTCTACCTGTAGTTCAAATTTTTCCTGGATCTTTTTTATTTCATTGTCTTCAAAAAACTCCTTTTGCTTTTCGATGGAGCTGAGAAATAGTCTCGACATATAGTGTAGATAGGGCTCGTCCAGGCGTCTTTTCTTACATACTTTCATCTCTTCAGGATCGATTTTTTCAGGTTCACAAACCCCAAGATCTTTTGCATAACCCAGCTTATGCGCCCTGATGATCAGCTCACAACCTTCCGGAACGGACGCGCTATCGATATCTTCGTTGTCCTGCGGGCAAAATTCGGATTCTGATGTCTTAAATTCAGAAGGCAGGGTTTTTAATTTATCAAAACCACTGTTATCAAATGTGACAAGCGCAATATTAAACAGAACGACGATGCAGATGATTTTCTGCAGCAGCGGTGAAAATTCGATGGCCGCCACACTGACCTTATTCCCGACACCCAGGGCAATGCCCTTGTAATTGAATATAACAATGGCGTCTTTGGGCATGTCTATATCTTGTACCAAATGGATATAATAGACACTTCGTTCGCCCAGCTTCCAGAAATGATAAACCCCGATACCGAGTATTATTGAAAACAATCCAATGAAAAACGCCAGCTCATTGCTTAAACCTTTAAGGTAACTCCAGTTCAGATAATCCGACTCATAAGCAACCGCTGAGCTGATGCACAGCGCCAATAACAATATTAAACTGTTGGTGCCTAAATGAAGACGAATAGAATCACCACGATTGGCATCGTAGCCGCTAATATCCCGCTCATAACGGTTAGTGCTTTTGGGGTACCGCTGATTCATGCTGCTTTATTCGGCCTCGAATTTATTAACGATTTTATCCTCGATGGTGATTCTTCTGTTCTTGGACTTTGTCAGTTTTAATGTTTGTCTCTGTGCAGTGGATATTTCACCTTCGAATTTCGGCACTTCCAGTTGGGGCGAATTATCGGCGTAGGTGCAAATCACCACATGATCAGCCAGCTCTTCACTATATTTCCTTACCTCTTCGTAGGCCGCAAAGGCTCTCCTGAAACCAAGCTCCAGGTTTCTGTCCTTTTCACCATCACTATCAGTATGTCCGTTAATAACCAGCAATCTTTTGGTTAAACCGCTGGACTGAAAATTAAGTACCTGCCCGGTCTCATCGTAAAATATCTGGTTAAACACGTTTTTACCTTCATCGGAAAGGTCATGCTCGCCCGGGGGGAACAGCACATCCCCCGGCAGGCTGATCGTCCGCGAACTAATGTCTCCGATAGTCTCACTAATACCTATATCTTTGCCCTGGTTCGTTGACCAGAGAATGACAAAAAACACCATAATAATCGTCATCAGGTCGGTATAGATAACCTGCCAGGGTTCTCCCCTGGCACGTTTCCTTTTCGTCGGATCAGTATAACGTTTCATTGCTAAAGCCTAGTTATGAGTTACTTCAATCGTATTTTTGTTTTCAATAACCACCTGCAATGCTCGACACAATATATCGTAGTCATAGTCCAGGTCGACCATTCTACGCTCAAATCGAGTGCCGATAATTTTATAAAAGGAGGAAAAAATCGCTCCATACAGCGTTGTTTTCAGGGCTAATGCCAGTTGCGGGGAAAGCGATTCCACCGTCACATCGGATCCAAGGCTGTCGAACATGGCAAGCAAGCCGATAATGGTTCCTATCAGGCCAAATAAAGGCATGGTTGCTGACACAAAATCAAAGTTCGAGTTCGATGATTCGTATAACTCATGGCATTCGGCATAATAGGAATGCGCGACGAATTCTGCGTAATCAACGTTCTTACCTGACGAAACCAGTTCCTGTATATCCCGGCTTAGCGAGTTGTCCGGCAACTGTATTGACACATTGCTTTCAACAGGACCCACGGCAATGCTGCCATCACGTGCCCTCCTGATATTCAAAAGATTCTGTAGCGCGATAATGGTTTCCTGTATGGAAGTTGCCCGCGTTGTCAGGTGCTTTGATGAAAAGAAAATAATGAACGTTGAAAACGCCAGCACCACAAGATCCAGTCCCGTCACATAGATAAACAAGCCTATTGAGATGGTAAACATGGAAATAAAATAATTCTCGGTCACAAAAAATACTGACGCAATGGCGAGCATAACCCCAAAACCGATCAAGCCAACAAATCCAGCACCGGCAGTCGATTGCCTTACGGCCCGGGTACTTTTCTTGAAAAAAGGAAAAAATCTTCTCGAGGATCCGCCCCCTTTATCGGGTTCCCCGTTATCGTTCAGGTCTTTGTTTAACGTGTCGTCTGCAGTGTCATTATGGTTGTCTGTCATAGCTCGTTTCGCTCTTTCTCTTTTGCTGCTTCAATAGCCTCGGCAATCTTCTGTTTTTCCTGCTCGATGATCGCGAGGTATTCAGGATGATAATTATAGGAATTCACTATCGCCATAGCGACAAAGTATATGGCACCGAGAGAAACCGACCATTTGACGACTCTCTCGGCGGCAATGTTGGTATGCATCTGGTGTTCGATGGGATCCTGGCTGAATCGTGACAGCCAGATTAAGCGGTCCAGCTCATCGGTTTGTATAGACGTGGTTTCCCGTTCATCAATAAGCGTCTTGGCTCTGGTCAATATTTCATCCTGGCTCTTCAACATCCCGCTGATGATGCCCTTGGTTGTCAGGAACGACGAGTCGCTGGTCGCCTGGTAATACAGATGCTGAATCAAATGGTTCAGGCCAAAGTTAAGCACTACAAACGTATCGGCGACAATGGCAAAATACCGCGAAAATATGAAATTGTAGGGTTTCCTGTTTTCTTCAGGCTTGTACAGGAAATACAGGTACAGTGTTGAAAAAATCTCTTCACGGCGTATCAAAGCCCCGAATTTATGCAACAGTGTACCAAATAGAAAATCCTTGTCCTGTTCACTGGAATCATCTATTTCTGCATCTTCATCGTAGGGGTGAGCTCTCAGGGAGCCATCCAGCAACAACGCTTCCAGGATTCGCATATCGTCGGAATCATTTGACATCAAAGAAGGGAAATTCTCGGTGCCATCCAGGTGGGGATACACGGTTCCCTGCAAAATATCTTCGGGAGGATTCTTGCGGATACTCACCGGTAATCCCAGGTCGCGCTGGTAAAATCGTTGCGCGCGTTCAATATGTCGTACCCTGGTCTTGTCATGCCTGGTAGCGGACGCTTTTTTGGCCGCGGTCCCTGGCGATAAATTTGGAAATAGCTGGAACACACTGCTTTGTCGTTTAACCGGTTCGGTGACTTTTTGGGTAAATATCGCGGTATCCATGGGATTAAAATCGTCAATGTCACCGAGCGCGAATTTCAACAACCCCCTGTCGATGGTTATTCTGGATCGGTTAAATCCTCCGCCATAACACATGGCACCTTCGTTATCCGCGGCCAGAAACACCGTATTGTCAATCAGGCGCTTGTTTAGCGTGACGCCGTTCCTTTTGAGATAACCAATAAAATAGTCACGTGTTTTTGAATTCCAGACGCTGTCGATATCCAGGTCGCCGTCACTCAGGTTGATATCAATACTCATTGTAAATACATCCAGCATGAGCGCGGTCCAGTACATAAAGTACAGGCCTGACAACGGGAATAGCAATAACAATAAAACTTGCTGGTTGACCGAAAACAGCTGCCCGGCATAGTAAACCACGGCAAAAACACCGGCATACACCACGGCAATTATCAGGGTTTTTAAGATGATGGTTACCAGGCACGACTTTAACAGCGGAATAAGATTGTTGGGTCGTATACGCTCTATACCCTGCAGGTGAGGAAAAACGATTTTAAAATTGAGTATG
>JASFMT010000323.1:0-4900 GCA_050117455.1 Gammaproteobacteria bacterium
ATGGCCTCGTTGGCGGGAATAATGTCAGCGATCGAGGATAGAGTGGTATGAACGGCCGGCGTTATCAAGCCGGCCGTTGCTGGAACAACAATCAGTGATTAAATATCAATTACTTACCGTATTGTTTTTCCTTGATTTCGTTCAGGCTCTTGCAGTCAATACATTCGGTGGCTGTCGGACGCGCTTCCAGGCGGCGAACACCAATTTCGACGCCACAGGATTCGCAATACCCGTACTCATCGTTATCCAGTAGTGCCAGGGATTCGTCGATTTTTTTGATGAGCTTCCGCTCACGGTCCCGGGTACGCAACTCCATGGTGAAATCCGATTCCTGGGTGGCGCGATCGTTAGGATCGGGAAAATTGGCGGCTTCATCCTGCATGTGGTGCACGGTTTCGTCCACCTTGGCCATCAGTTCCGACTTCCAGCTATTGAGAAGGTCTCGGAAATGCTGCTTTTGTTCGTCATTCATATACTCTTCGCCCTTTGTTATTTCATAGGGCGCGAAATCGGTGTACCCCAGGTCCTCTCCTAACGTGGATTTGGGCCTGTTCGCCGGTTTCTTTTTCGGCTTAGCAGCGGCTTTTTTGGTTTTAGCCTTGGCTTTGGGAGCAGCTTTCTTGGCAGCTTTTTTCTTGGCCGTTTTCGACTTGGATGTTGCCTTTTTTGCGGCCTTCTTTTTAGCGGCTTTTTTAACAGCTGCTTTCTTCTTGGTGGTGGCTTTTTTCTTAGCCTTCACCGCCTTTTTTGCAGCCTTCTTTACCGCCTTTTTCTTGGTCGCCTTCTTCTTTTTTGCAGCCATATATTGCAGCTCCTGCAGCTAAGCCCTAAAGATGAGATATGAAATTACAAGGGCGCATCTTATATCAAACTTGGTTACGAAACACAACAATTTGGGCTTGTTTGACAGGACTTTGCGAGGGTTAGTTCGCACGGCAGTGGATACAATCGGTGGGTTATTTCGGTGTATGATATCGCCAAAATTTTGACCTGAGCCGCACCGAATTGATCAAAAGATAGCCGATTTAGGGCGATTAAGATTGGGTAAACGTGATATTAAGGAGCAGCAGCTTAAAATGACAGAACTGGCAGCATTATTGTTCGATGTGGATGGTACATTGGCGGACACCGAACGTGACGGCCACCGGGTGGCATTTAACCGCGCGTTTCAGCAAGCAAAGCTGGACTGGGACTGGTCCGTGGAGCTGTACGGAAAATTACTGGCGATCACCGGTGGTAAGGAACGTATCAATCACTATCTCAACCACTTCCGGCCGGAATTCCAAATCGAGGGGGACCGGGACCGTTTCATCGCGGATTTGCACGCCGCCAAAACCCGGATTTATACCGATATGTTAAAAGAGGGGGGCATCCCTCTGCGGCCGGGCGTCGAGCGGTTGTTCCGTGAAGCGCGGGAGCAGGGTGTGCGACTGGCGGTGGCTACTACCACCACTGTTGACAACGTACAGGCGCTGATTACCTATACTCTGGGTAAAGGAGCACTGAACTGGTTTGATGTGTTGGCCGCCGGGGACGTGGTTCCCCACAAAAAGCCGGCGCCGGATATCTACTTTTATGCCATGGAACATCTGGGGTTGTCGCCGGAACAATGCCTGGCGTTTGAGGATTCGGAAAACGGTATTCATTCCACCACCGACGCGGGTTTGACAACAGTGATTACCATCAACGACTATACCTGTGACCATCGCTTTGATGGCGCCGCACTGGTGCTTGATCAACTGGGTGAACCGGACCAGCCGTTCCAGGTATTGCACGGCGATGCCGGTAACCATCAGTATTTTGATCTTGATCTGGCTCGGGATATTCACCGCCGTTTTCAAGCATAATCCTCATTCATGAATTCCACGTCCATCAAACTGGCCCGCCGCATGGCCCACATCGAACCTTTTCATGTGATGAGCCTGCTGGCACAGGCACGTGACATGGAGGCGCAGGGGCGCCACGTGGTGCATATGGAAATTGGCGAGCCGGACTTTGTGACGCCTGAACCGGTGATGCGTGCCGCCCAACAGGCATTGCAACAGGGGCATACTCATTACACGCCGGCAGTGGGGTTGTCCGCGCTGCGCGAGCGTATTGCCGGTTATTACGAGTCCCAGTTTAATGCAGCCGTTAACCCCGAGCAGGTTATTGTCACACCCGGAGCTTCCGGTGCGTTATTGCTGGCGTTGGGCGTGCTGGTGAACCCCGGTGACAAGGTGGTATTAAGTGATCCCGGCTATCCCTGTAACCGGCACTTTGTTCGTATGTTCGAAGGTGAACCGGTGAGCGTTGCCGTCGATGCGGCAACCCATTATCAATTAACCGTGGATGAACTGAACAAGGCCGGTATCGATCCGGTCACGGCGGTTATGTTGGCCTCGCCATCCAATCCCACCGGTACATTGCTGCGCCCGGAAGAGATCGACCAATGGCTGGCGCTGGCGCAATCCCGGCAAACCTATTTGCTTATGGACGAAATCTATCAGGGACTGGTGTATGGGGCCGACAATACCACGGTTGCCGGCAAATCCGACCGGACTTTTGTGATTAACAGTTTTTCCAAATATTTTTGTATGACCGGCTGGCGCCTGGGCTGGTTGCTGGTACCCCCGGGATATGAGCAGCACGTGAATAAACTGGCGCAAAATATTTTTCTGGCGCCATCCACCCTGGCCCAGCATGCGGCATTGGCCGCTTTTGATCCCGATACGCTGGCGATTCTGGAACAACAGCGCCAGCAATTTCAGCGGCGCCGGGATTTTCTCGCCGCCGCGATAGAGGAACTGGGCTTCCGCCTGCTGGTGCAACCGGAGGGGGCATTCTATCTCTATGCTGATTGCAGCCAGATGACCGATGACAGTTTTGATTTTTGCCATCAGTTGCTCACCCGTGGCGGCGTCGCCATTACCCCCGGCAAGGACTTCGGCGCCCATAAAAGCGAACAATATGTGCGTTTTGCCTATACCACGTCCCTTGACCAATTAGAGGAAGGGGTGGAGCGAATCCATCGGTTTTTACGGCAAATCTGATTTCCGTCCATAAGTTATTGATTCTTGGTTCATTAGTGACATCCTGGCATAATTCGCTGATAGTTGGTTAAATTTTATACTTTGATACAATAGTGTGAATTCGTTGCTAGCCAGCCTTTAATCTTTCTTTAAGATAAAATGGCTAATATTTAACCAGTTTCGAAATTTAGTCAGTGTGGTTTTGCATAAGTAGCTGTAATTATTATTTTTATATAGGGTTTGTTATATGTCTCATTCTGGTGAAACACAAATCAACAACAATGAATTGGAGTGCTTGCGCGTCGAGGCGGTGGATCGCCGCAGCAACTCATGGCGTACCATTGTTGGATCCGTCATCTATCGGCGCCGCGCTGCGCCGCGCCGCGAGAATGATTCCGATGCTCCCCATTACGTGGATATCCATGAGCCTCATTTATTTTATGTGGCGGTGGGTGCGCTGTTGTTGTGTGTTGCGGATGCCTTTTTTACCCTGACCCTGCTGGAGTTCCATGGCAGCTATGAATTGAACCCGGTCATGGACTTTTTTATCCAGAAAGACATTCAGCATTTCTTCCTGGTGAAGTTCGGGATGACCGCCGCGGGCATATTGTTTCTGGTGATACACAAGAATTTCCGTATTCTGAATACGATCAGCGGTTACCAGATTCTCTACGGTGCCCTGGCGCTGTATTCGCTACTGGTGATGTATGAACTGTTTATGCTGGTAGTGCTTCCCTTTGCTGTTATGTTCTTTTAACAGAGCGTTGTTCCTGATCTACCCCGCGAATTATTCCTGGTAACGGTCAATCCATAATGCGGTGGCGCCCGCCACCGCGGCCGGCATCACCAGAAAATTCAGCACCGGAATCAATGTTGCCGCGCTGACGGTACTGCCAAAGGAATAGGACAATATCCTGCGCTTTTTCAGCTGCGCTCGTTGGTCACGAAAATCCAGGTTACGCAGGCTCATGGGGTAGTCCATGTATTCCAGGTTCAGCATCCAGGCGCTGAATAAAAACCACAGCACGGTGCCCACGATGTTAACACCGGGAATCACCAGTAAAATCAGGAACGGTATCGACCAGCCCGCGAAGTAAGCCAGTTTTTTCACCTCGTTTAACATGGACGGAATGATTTGCTGAATAAACGGCCGTTGGTCCGTCTGATTCAGAATATCATCACCCGCCAGTTTTCTGGCCACCGCTTCACACAGCAAATCATTGAACGGTGCGGCGACGACATTGGCCAGTAGTGAAAAGGTAAAAAACACCACCAGCAGGCATACCAGGCCAAATAGAATATAGAGCAGCCAGCTCAGCCATTGCAGCCACTCCGGCAATTTTGTCATCAGCCAGTTAATGAGCTCACCGAGCTGGCTGAAGCCAAACCAGATAACCGCGATAAAAATCGCTGTATTGATGACCAGCGGTATTACGACATAACGCCGCAAGCCCGGCGAAAATATTAGTTGCAGTCCCTTCAGTAAATAGCTAATTCCGGCAAATGGGTTCATGGTGATCGCAGTAGGTTATTGTTACCGAATTGGAGAATGACTTTATTGAAACGATTTTAGATTGGCTTCAATGTTAATGGATCCCTTGCGGGCCAGCAATGCGCTGCCGTAAGCCGCTTCTGTTTGTTCGGATACTTCAATGGGGACATTGATCATGAATGAGCGAATATCGGTCCAGGCCTTGTTGACGGTGCCGCCACCCGTGGTAATAATTTTTGAGGGGTATGGCGCGCCCAGTTCCGCCAGCCGCTCGTAGCCCTGCTCTTCGATAGCAGCGATGCCTTCCAAAAGGCCCTGGAAAAAACTCACGTCATCGGGGGGTCGCGGCATGGTGCGGGATTTCAAGTCGGGATCGTTAACCGGAAAGCGTTCCCCG
>JASFMT010000324.1:0-4892 GCA_050117455.1 Gammaproteobacteria bacterium
GTGTTGTGGAATCCTGCTTTATACAGGTAAAATCGTCGGCTGCACTACCAGCGGTTGTATACTCGATAAAATTCGTTAGATCATAATCCCAATCTGCAGCCGCTGCCGCAGGACCGCAATTTGCCCCGAGCGCCAAAACCGCATCGATGGTGGGAACTCCAACGTCATCATCCACGGGTATGGAACCTCTGTTAGCTGCCTGATAGCCACCCCAGTAGTTACTCAACTTAAGGTCATCAGCCAGCACTTTTAATGCATAACGGCCATTATCCTGAATATAGCCAATTTGCTCACTTTGCAAGCTGACTGCCTTGTTTTGCAGGAATAAGCCGGCAACCGCTGCGCTTACAATTAAGCCCAGCGCGACAGCAATCATTAGTTCTGTCAACGTTAAGCCGGATTGCCGGTTGAATATCCTATTACGATTGTTCATAGTACAATTCACCTGTATATCCTTACGCTCTACGCTATATACACACTGAAAAACAACAAGCGGCGATATTCATTGTTATCGCCGTACAAACCGGTGTCTTCTCCGCAGGTATGCGCCGCTGGATTAGATAAGGCCGTTTTGCCGCGCCATACAATCGCAATGGTATAGAGACCCGAACCGCCGACGGCAGGGCCGTTAATGCATGCCGTTGGTGACACCAATCCGCCGACCGAGTCACCATCGGTGTTTTGTTCAGTTACACCATCCAATGAACGTTCGATTTCCCACAAATCATATTCGTAGAGTTGTTCTTCAGTGCATGTACTAGCATCGCTGTCACACTTATTCGCCGGCGTTGCAAGTGAACCTCTGCCAAGGGTAATACCGGCACCGTTACCGGAATAAGCGGCCAGTTGCGTTGTATTGGCACGCATCTTGGCGATGATCTCTTCGGCGATAGTGGTCGCCGTTACACGCTGCACTGCATCGTAGTTACTCTGCTTGGAAACCACTTGCAACCGGGCAATACCAATGAGGCCTATGGAAAAAATAATGATACTGACCAGCACTTCCACTATGGTGAAGCCTTTGCAGTTCCCTTTGACAGACATACTGTTTAGCAGGCCAATCTCATTCACATGATTCTTCTTACAACTCATAACAAATCCTCGTACTCACGGTGTACAGGTTGTTGCATCACTGGAAGATGCACGGCCCGTCGTAGCAACATCGAGTTTCTTGCCGTGATTTACACCCCGGGAATCACATATGGCGAAAGTAACCGTTGTACCCTCGGCTGTAGATCCGTCAGGTTTGAACACTACCTCGGTACCTGCGTCGGTTAGCAAGTTAACACCTGATTCTGTCTGGAACGCTGCAACCACGTCGCTTGCAGCATTAACAGCCGCATCCCCATCTGCGTCCGCAAATACCACCCAACCATCTGACCAGGTTCCCGAAGTGCCATTACAAGCCGGTGTCGCGGCAGTCGGCTCGTTGGTTTGGCAAACCACCACATTGACAGCTCGCTTGGCTGCTTCGCCCCTTGCTGTTGAGATCGTTGCCGCTAACAGGTTCACTTGCTTGGTGAGCCTGGAGTTTTGAGTGAACGATTGAAAACTGGGTACGGCTACGGTAAGAAGGAGAGCGGCGATAGCCAACGTCATCATCAATTCAATAAGCGTAAAACCTTTCACTGCGTTGCTCATGTCACTTCAACCTGCTTCAACCAGAAGGCGTCCGTTACGCTTCTGATCACTGTTATTGTTCGCTAACCGGACGTACTTAATTCCTGGTACCTCCAACAACTCTGGTTTCTGTATCGGACTAACCCCTTGGCCCGTTAATCTGTGAATTGGTTATGATTTTTGGAATTAGGGAAAAAGCGGAACTACGTCACAGGATAAGTGGCTAGCTGTCGGCGATGAGTGGTGGTGGAATTTACAAGGGGTTCCCGAGCGAACAAGTATTGACCATTAATTGTTTGATTTGGCGAAAAAATTAGCGTAACTCGCCGCTTTTGATAAGTATATGTGGCGACCGAAAAAGCTCTTAGTTTGTGAATTTTTGACCCGATGACCGGTTCACATTTCTGGACGAATGGCATCCTTAGTTGCCGGTTTTATTGGGATTTTTGCCATTGGCCAGCCGCTGGCAATTGTAAAAAACGATAGAAAGTCCGGGTTTCGCGCCTTTTGCAGCATGGCTTGGCAGGTAAATTAGATTTATCCAAGTTATCGCCAGAACTGCGCTTGTGTAATGCACTCTATTCCTCTGCGCGCTCATTTTGGTTTTCAGCTATGATGGAGCCATGCCATTGGACTACTTTCACCCCGTTGTTAAAGACTGGTTCGAGCACAGCTTCGCTGCCGCAACCGATGTGCAGCAACAAGCCTGGCCGGCCATCAAGCGCAACCAGCCTACATTGATTGCCGCCCCAACCGGTTCCGGTAAAACGCTGGCGGCGTTTATGTCTGCCATTGATGAACTCGTGCGTGATGGCATGGGTTGCCCCTTGCCCGATGAAACCCGCGTCCTTTATGTCTCACCCTTGAAAGCGTTATCCAACGACATACAGAAAAACCTGCAGCAACCACTCAACGGTATCCGTGACAAGCTGCTGGAAAATGGTTTACCGGATATCGCTATCCGCGCGGTGGTACGCACCGGTGACACACCGCAATCGGAACGCAACCTGATGCGGCGCCAGCCACCCCATATTCTGGTCACAACACCCGAGTCGTTATATATTTTGTTAACCTCGGAATCGGGCAGAAACATATTATCGACCGTTCGCACGGTGATCGTTGATGAAATCCACGCACTGGCGGCAAACAAGCGCGGTGCACATCTGGCTTTGTCATTACAACGACTCGATGCGCTATGCACTCACAACGGTCACAACAGACCGGTCCGCATTGGATTATCCGCCACGCAAAAACCCATTTCCCTTATCGCCGAGTTTTTAACGGGTGATTCAGCAGACCCGTGCCAGATTATCGATACCGGCCATACGCGGCAACGGGATCTCGCGTTGGAGCTAACCTCTTCGCCGCTACAGGCCATCATGCCTAACGAGGTATGGGAAGAAATCTATGACCGGTTGACGCAGTTAATCGAAACCCATCACACCACGTTAATCTTTGTGAACACCCGGCGCCTGGCAGAGCGTGCCGCCCGCCATCTCGCCGAGCGTATCGGCGAAACCCTGGTAACCGCGCACCATGGCAGTTTATCAAGAGCGCATCGTTTTCACGCCGAGCAACAACTTAAGTCCGGCAAGCTCAAAGCGCTGGTGGCAACGGCTTCACTGGAACTGGGTATTGATATCGGTGACGTGGACCTGGTATGCCAGCTGGGTACACCCGGCGGTATCGCCACTTTTCTGCAACGGGTCGGGCGTTCCGGCCATGCGGTGGGTAAAACCCCCAAAGGCCGGTTATTTCCATTGACCTGCGACGACCTGGTGGAATGCACCGCGTTACTGGAATCAGTAAGCCGGGACGAACTGGACGCCTTGAAACTGTACGCGCAACCACTGGATGTGCTGGCACAACACATCGTCGCCGAAGTGGCGAGCCGCGACTGGGATGCCAACGAGTTGTACCAACAGTTAAACCAGGCGCGGCCTTATCATCAGTTAACTATCGAAACCTTTAACGACGTGATCCGCATGCTGGCCGACGGTTTCACCACCCGCCGTGGGCGGCGCGGCGCCTACATTCATTACGACCGGGTCAACCAGCAGTTGCGGGCCCGGCGCGGTGCGCGGCTGGTCGCCGTTACCAACGGCGGCGCAATCCCGGACCAGTTTGATTACGACGTCATACTGCAGCCCGAAGGGCATTCCATTGGCACCTTAAACGAAGACTTTGCCTTTGAAAGCCTGCCCGGTGATATTTTCCAACTGGGCAATACTTCCTATCGCATGATTAAAATCGAACAGGGCCGGGTGTTTGTGGAAGATGCCAGGGGCGAACCACCCAACATTCCCTTCTGGTTTGGCGAAGCACCGGGGCGCAGTGATGAACTGTCGCAGGCGGTATCGCGATTCCGTGAAGATATCGATCGTCATCTTGAGTCGGGCAGCGAGCTTACTCAACAATGGCTTATTAACGAACACAATCTGCCGGAAAGCGCCGCGCAACAGCTCATTGACTATCTCGCTGCCGCCAAAGCCGCGCTGAGCGTTTTACCCAGCCAGTCACATATTATCTTTGAACGGTTCTTTGATGAAACCGGTGACATGCACCTGGTGATTCACTCCCCTTATGGTTCGCGGCTAAACCGCGCCTGGGGTTTATCGTTACGCAAACGCTTTTGCCGCAAGTTTAATTTCGAACTGCAGGCAGCGGCGCTGGAGGACAGTATTGTGTTGTCATTGGGAGCGACGCACAGTTTTCCCCTGGATGAAGTGGCCGGTTATTTAAACGCCGAATCGGTGCGGGAGATTTTAATCCAGGCGTTACTGGATGCGCCCATGTTCCCTACCCACTGGCGCTGGAATGCCAACATTGCCCTGGCGGTGCCACGCAACCGCAATGGTAAAAAAGTACCTGCTTATTTTCAACGTAACGACGCGGAAGATTTAGTCTCGGTGGTGTTTCCCGATCAACTGGCCTGCTTTGAAAACATCGCCGGCAACCGCGAAGTACCCGACCATCCGCTGGTTAACCAGACCATCGAAGATTGCCTGACAGACTTGATGGATATCGATGGTCTGGAAAAATTGCTGACCAACATCCACAACGGTGAGGTCAAAATCATCTGCAAGGACCTGAATGGCCCTTCACCGCTGTCACAGGCTATCCTGAACGCCCGGCCCTATGCCTTTCTCGATGACACACCCGCCGAGGAGCGCCGCACCCTTGCCGTGCAGCAACGGCGTTTTGCCGACCCAAAAGACGCCAGCGAACTGGCGCAACTGGACCCTGACGCAATAGCACGCGTGCAACAGGAT
>JASFMT010000325.1:0-4888 GCA_050117455.1 Gammaproteobacteria bacterium
TTCCGGAAAACGACGAGTGAACCTGGAAGCTTATTATTTAACGCAAAGGCGCTAAAACGCAAAAAAAAAATATATAACATTTTATTAAGTTGGTTGCAGGTGTTGTGAAGTGCGTTTAACTTAATGAGTAGTTTTTGTCAGTGACAAACTTTCTTTGCCGGGTCAAAATAGTAATTTTGGTAAAAATGGACGCAATAAAATGTGAATCTTTAAGGTTGATTTTTAATTTCTCTGCGCCTTCGCGTCTTTGCGTTAGAAACAAATTTATTTGAAGCCACGTTTGTAGAATTATGACGACTTGTAATCTTGACTGGAAAAATATCGACACCGTGCTCCTCGATATGGACGGAACGCTGCTGGATTTAAATTTTGACAATCAGTTTTGGCTGGAACACGTTCCGCTGCGGTACGCGGAATTGCACAATATTAACCTGGAAGAAGCAAAGAAACAGCTATATCCAAAATTCCGCAACGTCGAAGGAAGTCTTGACTGGTATTGTGTTGATTTCTGGTCATCGGAACTTGGCCTGGATATCGCCAAACTCAAAAAAGAAATAGATCACCTGATTGCCGTTCATCCCTATGTGGTGGATTTTCTGGAGGCCGTTAAAGCATCGGGCCGGCGCATGCTTATGGTTACCAATGCGCATGTGAAAAGTCTTGAAATTAAAATGGAACTTACCCAGTTGGCGGGTCACTTTGATCACATTGTTGTGTCCCATGATTTCGGTTGCGCCAAGGAAAGCCTGGAGTTCTGGAAAAAACTCAAGACGGTGGAGGCTTATGACGAAGCCCGGACCTTGCTGGTGGACGACAGTCTGCCGGTGTTGCGTTCCGCGCAACAGTACGGTATTGCTCATCTATTGGCGGTTCGTAAACCTGATACGCAGCGTGAAGAAAAACATGTCGGTGAATTCCAGGCTATTTATCATTTTGAAGAAGTTATGCCTGGCTGACTGGGATTAAAACATGATCTCTGTCAGACTAACTTATCCCCAACAACCTGGCTCGATCATCAACCACGTCCACTCTCCAAAGCGCGCCGCGGTTAACTGATACGTTAACCTGCGGTTTGTCTTACAGTATTAGTCTTCTATTTTCCATAAATCACAAAATTCCCAGAACCGCATTAGACCTGGTGGCTAATGTGGCATGTGCTATGCTTTTTAGCCAGTAAGCGACTAGCTAATTACCCATTACAACATACAAAAGTATCTCAATGAAAAATTCCACCTTGTGGTCCCAATACCTTGCGGCGAATGTAAGCCAACAGGCCTGTCGTGCCAGCCGCCATCAATGCGATCAACCGCTAAGCAGGCAGCGGGTGCTGATTGCCGATATCGTTGATAAAACGGCGCCAAAAACGATTGCCTGCCTGGGTTCCGGTTATCTTAATGATATCCCGGTTGCGACGCTGTTCGAGCAGAGTAAGGATGTTTCACTGGTGGACTGGATTCCGGGTATTTCCCGTGAAGGTGTTGCGGGTAGTATCATCAGTAAACAGGGTAACCGCTATCATTGTTTGTTTTGCGATAAATGTATTGGTGCGCTCTACTGCAATAACTTTACAAACGAGATACTTGATGATGGTGTCTGTACCGCCTTTGTCCCTGTAGAGCATGACACTCTCACCTGTAAACACTATGAACCGGGCCTGCAACCTAACTTTGTTGCCGGTGATGTTACCGCCGGGTACAGTAGTCGATTTGCACAACTCATGGAAAACAAAGTACCCAGGTGTAAAACACCTAAAGAGGCATTTATCAAGGCTATCAAAGCCTGTGACCAAATTGCCGGGAAACAGGATCATATTCCGCTAGATGATCATTCCATGGATTTCGTGACATCATCCATGGTGATTTCACAGTTTGACGCGGAACCCTATAGTTTTTTCTCGACGATACTGGAACGCGCCTATGGTGGGGATCGTATACTGTCACTGGAGAAAACATTACGGCCCTTGATGGAAAAACTGCGTACCAAATTATTTGTAGCCCAGGTTAAGCATCATGTGGCGGAAATTTATCGCCTGGTGACAAAAGAGGGCAAGGGCAGGGTGTTCTTTTCCGTGGAAATGTTCCGCCAGAGTGCTGAAGGGAATGTATATTTTCTCGTGCAGGATATGCAAAAGGCACTGGAGATCATCGGGGGCTATTTTCTATTTGACCTGGAGTTATTGCCAGAACCGGATGTACTGCACCGTTGTGAGGTTGGTGACGGTATATCCGTGATACAAAACTATGTGCTTGCCCCGCGTTCCGCTCCTGTTCTGGATAACTAGTCTCTCTCCGCGTGCCCAGCAAATTTATCGTGTTCTTTTGGTCGTAGTGCCGCCTTGTATTCACCATTAAAATTGTGTCAAAAATGTGTGCGATGTAATGCCTATCATATGCTCAACTGATAATAGCTGATTAGTCCCGTTAATCTCTCATTGTAATCATTTAATAGTTGCGAAAAGCCTTACACAGGAGTAGGCATAATGAGTAACTCTGTGCGTTTCGTTAACCGGAAATTGGCTACAAAAATGACTGTGTAATTGGCAGGGTTATTAAAGGCTGCCACTGTCAGTGCTCTGACATAAATACGTTAATGATTAGTGTTATTAACCAGTTTGAGAGCGGTCCCTTTAAAAGTGTTGTTTACGTCACATGGGGGTGGTCACCTTGATCTGTATCATGGTGGCGACTCAAATTTAAACTTAGTCTAGTCTATGAACAGTCAGGGCAGTAGCTTTGTAAACTATGTGGTTATAAAGCGGGTTATTGCCAAATTAACAATAATTATCGACAGAGCAACGGCAGAATGGATTGATTATGCGATATGGATTGAGTTGCCGGAAGACCGGGTCACTTGTACTGCGATTTTTCTGTTGTAGCGTCATTGGTTTCAGTTTTCTGGCGGCGCCCGTGTGGGCGTCGGATATAACCGAGCAGTACACCCGCAAGGGCGCGGATACTTGTTTAAAATGCCATGACGAAGACTACAAGTATCCCATCATGCCCATATTTTTTTCCAAACATGGAAACCGCAACGATCCGCGCACGCCGATGGCGCAGCTACAGTGTGAGTCCTGTCATGGGCCGGGCCGGGCTCACGCAACGGAACCCAAAGTCGGTTTTGACCGTGGACCCATCATTAACTTTGGACGCGACTCGTCAGCCAGCCAGGAACAACAAAACGGCCAGTGCTTGCAGTGCCACAATGATCATAACCGGCAGAACTGGGCTGGCAGCGTGCATGATCGGCAGAACATGCTTTGTGTTGACTGCCATACGCTTCATAAGCGACAGGATCCCATATTACAGACGAACCAGCAGACTGAAGTTTGTTACAGCTGCCATAAAAAACAACGGGCGGAGTTTGCCCGCACCTCCGCGCATCCGGTGCGGTACGACAAAATGGTATGTACTCAATGCCACAATCCCCACGGCTCTTACACGGATGCCATGTTAAAAACCAATACCAAAAACGAGACTTGTTACCGGTGTCATGCGGAAAAGCGGGGTCCGTTCCTGTGGACCCATGCGCCAACCCAGGAAGACTGCG
Organism: Gammaproteobacteria bacterium; assembly: GCA_050117455.1. Lineage (GTDB taxonomy): Bacteria > Pseudomonadota > Gammaproteobacteria > SZUA-152 > SZUA-152 > JAKEGK01. Next base: position 3,547 of record JASFMT010000325.1, read on the forward strand.
GGTTGTGTCATGAGCATCACGGTTCTATTCATACAGCGTTATTGAAAAAGCGTCCGCCATTGTTGTGCCAGCAATGTCATAGTTCCGCAGGTCATCCCAGTTCCGCTCGCGATGGTTCCGACGTAGCCGGTCAGTCAAGGTTTGTGCTGGCAAAAGGGTGTATGAATTGTCATTCGCAGGTACACGGTTCCAATCATCCGTCCGGTGTCAAGTTGATGCGGTGATATGGGGAGTTGCTATGGATTGCATGAAAATCAATTTACAACGTAAACTGGAACAACTGGTTGTGTTTTGCGGCATTGTCGCCGTAATGCCAGCCGTTATGGGCGAGTCGCTCACCGATGCACAATTGAATCAAGTCACAGCTGGCTGGGAATGTAAATGGTGTCCCTATGAGGAAGCGCCCGTGTCTCGTGGTGAGGTAGAAGCGGGTATTGGCTATGTGACCAATGATTCCTTTAAGCATGGCGACTATACCGGTCTGGACGAAAAAGGCGGTTACCTTATCGCTGGTGGTGAGTACGCTTATCGCGGAAACGGTGGCGCGTACAGCAACGTTGAAGCCGATGACCTTGGCCTTGATTCGCGGCGCATCTCGGCCGAAGGCGGGAGACAGGGCAACATTGAAGGCGCGTTGATTTATAGTGAATTACCCAAACTTAACCTCGATACCGCACGAACGCCATACAACGTGGGAGTGAACCAAACTTTGCCCGCTGGATGGGTTACTGCAGGGAATACTTCCGGTATGACAGAGCTGGCAAATGCCTTACACCCGGTTGATATTTCAACGCAACGTGACACACTGGATTTGTCGGCAAATTATTACCAGACAAAATCGTTGTCATATGGGCTGAATTTCCAGCGCACTACGAAGGAAGGATACAGGCAGATGGTGATGGCAATTGGTGGATTTGCCGGGTCTGCTGTATTAGCGGTGCCAGTTGATTATGTAACCGATCAGGGGACGGCAAGAGTCAGTTATAAAAGACCGCGTTGGCAGGCCAACCTGAGCTACCAGTTTTCAAATTTCGATAATGATGCCGACAGTATACGTTGGGATAATGCATTTACCTCAGGCTCAGGGGCCACTGAAGGCCGGGCTGCACTGGAGCCGGATAACACCATGCAACAGTTTTCCTTATCCGGTAATTATCGCGTGACATCGTCTAGCCGAGCTTCGGCGCTGTTGTCGATAGGAAGGATGGAGCAGGATGACAGTTTTTTACCCTACACGGTTAATGGCACTCTGGGAGCATCTCCACTACCTCGCAATTCGCTGGATGGCAAGGTGAACACCTTCGCCGGAAATATCACGTTGAATACCAATGTGGCGGAAAAC
>JASFMT010000326.1:0-4877 GCA_050117455.1 Gammaproteobacteria bacterium
GTACTGCCTGGGTATTGCCCGTCTCAACACCGGTGCGTAAATCCTTGATGCGCGACTGATCCAGCACATAGGAGCGTATCTGGCTGCCCCAGCCAATGTCCGCCTTGGAATCCTCCATGGCCTGCTGATCGGCATTTCGCTTTTGTATTTCCATTTCATACAGCTTGGCCTTCAATTGCTTCATGGCGGTGGCCTTGTTTTTATGCTGTGACCGGTCGTTCTGGCATTGTACAACAATGTTGGTGGGCAAATGGGTAATTCGCACCGCCGACTCCGTGCGGTTAACGTGCTGACCACCGGCGCCGGAAGCGCGGTAAACGTCAACGCGAAGATCGGCGGGATTGATATCGATATCAATATCGTCCTCGATTTCCGGCGACACGAACACCGATGCAAAGGAGGTGTGACGCCGGTTACCGGAGTCAAACGGTGATTTGCGCACTAACCGGTGGACACCGGTTTCGGTGCGCAACCAGCCGAAAACATATTCACCCTCGAAGCGAATGGTGGCGCTCTTAATACCCGCCACTTCCCCTTCGGACACTTCGATCAGTTCAGTTTTATACTCGTGTTTTTCACCCCATCGCAAATACATGCGCAACAACATTTCAGCCCAGTCCTGGGCTTCGGTGCCACCGGAACCGGCCTGGATATCGAGAAAGGCGTTGTTGGAATCCATCTCTCCGGAAAACATCCGGCGAAATTCCAGTTTCGCCAGCTCAGACTCGAGACGGTCAAGATCGGCAATGATGGTGTTGACGGTATCCTCGTCCTGCTCTTCGACGGCCATGTCGAATAATTCGGCCGAATCCTCCAGCCCCGAATTCAGTTCGGATAGTGTGTCGACGACTGTTTCGAGCTGAGACCGCTCCTTGCCCAGTTGCTGGGCGCGCTCGGGATCATTCCAGACATCAGGCTGTTCCAGCTCGCGGGTAACTTCGACTAAACGTTCCTGCCTGGCATCGAAGTCAAAGATACCCCCTCAAGGCGTTGACTCTGCCTTGCAAATCTTTAATACGCTCGGAAATGGTTCCTGTTTCTATCATCGTTATAAACACGCCTGGAAATTGGCAAAGGTGCAAATGATACAACAGGCGGTAGCGGTAGCGCCACCGCCAGCCCGCGCGGGCTGGTATAAAGGAGAATTTAAGAAACAGCGTGTTCCAGTGATGGTACCGGCAGCGGTTCAATATAGTCGATAATCAGTTGCGCGCTTTGCAGGCCACGGTATTCATTGACGGCCAGTTTATAAGCCGCCTCCACCCATCGCACATCCTGCGGCCAGGCGTCACCCACCGTGTTAAATGCGATGGCATCCATCAACCGGTCGCTGCCGGGTATTTTCAGCAGCAATTTAAGGTGCCGCTCACCCACAATCCGCCGCTGCACCAGCTCAAAGCGCCCATCGAAAACCGGTTCGGGAAAATGCTGCCCCCAGGGGCCGGCCTTTTCCAGTAACCGCGCCAGCGGCAAATCGATATCATCCGGTGCCAACTCACCATCACTGTGGATAATGTGCTGCAAATCATCGTCATCAACGGTGGCCTTGATTTGCTCGTCAAAAACCGCGGCAAACCGCTGAAAATCTTTTTTCAGTAAGGTCAGTCCCGCGGCCATGGCATGGCCGCCGAATTTCGTTAACAACCCGGGATGCTGTGCGGCGATGCTGTCCAGTACGTCACGGATATGAACCCCGGGGATGGAACGCGCCGATCCTTTTATTAAAGGTTCGCCGCGTTGATCATCTGCGCCGGCATCGGCAAATGCTATCACTGGCCGATGGTATTTTTCCTTGATGCGCGATGCCAGTATGCCAATCACGCCCTGGTGCCAGCGGCTTTCATACAGACACACGCCGGTGGGCAACTGCGATTCATTTAACGGCAGGCTTTCCAGGGCCTGTGTTTTCATATCATGTTCGATGGCTTTTCGTTCTTCGTTCAATTGATTGAGTTGCTCGGCCAATGCATAAGCCTGATCGCTGCCCGTGGCCAATAGACACTCGATTCCCAGGGACATGTCGTCGAGACGGCCGGCCGCATTCAACCGCGGACCGACAGCGAAGCCGAGATCCTGCGCGCCCAGCCGGTGTAACTGGCGGCCACCGATATCGACCAGTGCCTTAATACCTTCACAGCATTGACCGGCGCGGATACGCGCCAGGCCCTGCGCCACCAGAATGCGGTTGTTGTCATCCAGCGGTACCACATCGGCCACCGTCCCCAGAGCCACCAGGTCCAGTAACTGGGCCAGATTCGGTTCTTCCAGTTGCTGTTTGTCGAACCAGTTTGATGCCCGTAACCTGGCGCGTAATGCCAGCATCACATAAAAAATCACACCCACGCCGGCCAACGCTTTACTGGGAAAACAGTCGCCCGGCTGATTGGGATTGACGATGGCATTGGCCGCGGGCAGCTGCTGTCCGGCCAGATGATGATCGGTGATAAGCACCCGGATGCCTGCTGCGTTTGCGGCGTTCACGCCGTCGATACTGGAAATGCCGTTGTCTACGGTAATAATCACATCCGGTTGCAGGCGCTGGGCGTCCGCCACAATTTCCGGTGTCAAACCATAGCCGTATTCAAAGCGGTTTGGAACCAGGTACGAAACCGAAGCAGCACCCAACTGGCGCAACGCCTTAACCGCCACCGCGGTACTGGTCGCCCCATCAGCGTCAAAGTCGCCAATCACCAGCATTGATTGCTGTTGTTGCATGGCTTCCTCCAGTAACGCAACGGCACGGTCGATATCCTTGAGCTGCCTGTAATCGCAAAGCCGATCCAGCACGTGTTGTAACTGATCGGCACACTGGATACCGCGATTAACATAGATGCGGTTTAACACCGGATGCAGTCCTGGAATGGGTAAAGTGTTGTCGGGTGCAGGCTGTATTCTTTTTATTTTACGCGCCATAAAGTCAATACTGGTCTATGGTTACCCTGCAAGGTTGAGGTTGGTTTGCCGGATACAGTATTATGGCTAAACCCTCTGGCACGCATCTTATCACTGTCTTTCATCAGGAACCACGATGGCACAAACCCGCGACTTTATTCCGTTAAACATCGCCGTACTCACTATTTCGGACTCCCGTACCGAGGACGACGACAGGTCCGGGCAGTTGCTGGTCAAGCGGCTCAACGCAGCTGATCATATTTTAATCGAAAAACACATCGTCAAGGATGACATTTACCAAATCCGGGCAGCGATCTCCCGGTGGATTGCCAATCCCAATGTCAACGCGGTACTGACCACGGGGGGTACCGGGGTGACCGGCCGGGACGGCACGCCGGAAGCCGTGGAACCGCTGCTCGACAAGGCCATTGAAGGCTTCGGCGAGATGTTCCGCATGCTGTCCTTTGAAGAGATCAAAACCTCGTCGTTGCAGTCTCGCGCCATTGCCGGGGTTGCCAACGGCACGTATATTTTTTGTTTGCCCGGTTCGTCCGGCGCCTGCGCCACCGCCTGGGACCAAATCATCCAGCAGCAACTGGATAACCGCACCATGCCCTGCAACCTCGTTATGTTGATGCCGCGCCTGAAGGAAAATTAGTTTAATGTGGGTAATACATGCGGCTTTTGCTCCTCTGTGCCCCTCCACAGCATCCGCCACTTGCAATTGGCGTCATTGACTGCGTACCCGAGGGCACTGACAGGCATTTGTTACTAAATGCTGCGACGTGTTCCCGCCGCCGCTATTGCACTCTGTTTGCCATCCCGGCGACGCGCCACATGGCTTATCCATCATCAGGATCCTGATCGCGATTACGATATAATCGATCTTTGTCCCCATTGTCAGCTCTGCATATGAATACTGTTGATGATCCGGCAAGGCAAAGCGCTTAAACCCCTGAATTCCGGTTACGACCTGTATAGCAGCGGAAAAACTGCCTTCCCCGCCCGCCGCTTAGCACCAAAGCATCGCTGAATAAAATCGAGCAATACAACAACGGGGGATTTACTCCCGTCGCCACGGATTATTAAATACCCGTTATTTTTCTGATAGTTAGAACTCTAATTGGCTTCAACTTATGGAACAGAGTGCCGATAGATGTAGAAGCCAATAGTGCCTTCAACCTAAACACTAAATTTGCCGCTAATCGGAACAGAGCAATTGCATGACTCAGCAAGGATTTTCAATTCTGGAAGTATTGGTAGTGATTGCCATTATTGGCATTCTGGCTTCCATCGCCTTTCCCGCATATGACAGTTACCGGGATAAAAAAAATAATACCCTGGCTAAAACAGATATCCTGGAAATCCAGTCAGCAATAGACAAATTTTATATCACGAATAATCGTTTTCCGGCGAACCTGGCGGAAATCAATGAGCAAAATCGCCGTGATCCCTGGGGCAATCCCTATTACTACACCAACATCAGCACGGTAACTAGCGGTTCGGTTCGCAAGGATAAAAATCTGACGCCGGTTAACTCCGATTACGATCTTTATAGTGCCGGTAAAAACGGTGAAACAATGTTACCGTTCACCGCTGCCTCGTCGCATGACGACATCGTTCGTTGTAATAATGGGTCGTATATCGGGCTGGTGATCAACTATTAAAGCCACGCAATGCCAAAGACGCCGCAGTTCATGTTGCCAGTGAAACAAACCACACAAAACACCATGGTCGGCGGTGAACAATATTCAGCGAATCCCTGGATACAACAGACAAAAACAATAAAACTGTGCTACCAACTTACAGTTGCAACCTTTAACGATGACAAGGGATACATCGCACGATGCCGTTGAAAATCAATAATTCGTTGTTTCAAAGCCGAGTGGCGCGGCGGCTGTTCGTATTGTTTCTGGTATCGTCGTTGATTCCCATCGCAACCCTGGGTTATCTCAGCTATACCAATATGTCCAAAAAGTTTCTGG
>JASFMT010000327.1:0-4874 GCA_050117455.1 Gammaproteobacteria bacterium
AAATGACCGCCAAACCAAAGGTATTATCTTGGTCGGGGAAATCGGCGGCACGGCGGAGGAAGAAGCCGCGGAGTACATTAAAAAATCCGTACGTAAACCGGTGGTGGGCTATATCGCGGGCGTTACCGCGCCGCCTGGCAAACGCATGGGGCATGCCGGCGCAATCATCAGTGGGGGCTCAGGTACCGCGCATCATAAATATGCGGCTCTGGACGCCGCTGGCATCGCAGTGGCACGCTCACCCGCCGAGATGGGTATACGAATGCAGGAATTTTTCACTGGCTAGTGAACGAGTGCTGTGTAGTGTTGTGTAGTGCTGTGTAGTACGGTGGATGATTATCTGGAATATTAGTTTCCACGAAGCACGCCAAGAGCACGAAGAAAAAGTGGTTTTTTAAATGAAACTATCATCGTACTCTTGGCGATTAACAATAAATGTGATCATAACTCTGGCGCGAATACACACCGATGGCTAAGCATTTAAAAATTGCCATGGCGCAACTCAATATGATAGTTGGCGATATAACCGGCAACGTCAATAAAATCATAGAAGCTGCGAAACACGCACGATTTCATTTAGGGGCGGATTGCGTTGTTTTTCCTGAGTTGGCGTTAACCGGCTACCCACCGGAAGATTTATTGCTGCGTCCGGCTTTTCAACAACAGTCGCTTAAAGGATTGGAAATAGTCCGTAACAATATTTCCGGCATCGATGTGGTCATTGGTTTTCCGGAACCTTGTGATGAAGCATTGTATAATTCCGCGTGTCTAATCCGTGATGGCGACATCGTTGCGACCTACCGTAAACAAATATTGCCGAATTACGGAGTCTTTGACGAAAAACGTTATTTTACCGCCGGTAATGAACCCGTGGTGGTAGACATTAACGGCGTGTCAGTGGGGATCACCATTTGCGAGGACATTTGGTTTCCCGAACCCATTCGCCTGGCACGCGATGCAGGGGCGAAATTGATCATCAATCTCAATGCCTCCCCGTTTGATATTTATAAGCCCCCCGACCGGAACAAAGCATTATTGGAACGGGTGGAGGAAAATAAAATTCCTATTGTCTATGTTAATTTACTCGGCGGTCAGGATGAGTTGGTATTTGACGGCGCCTCGTTCGTTATGGGAACCGACGGATTGGTTGCCAACCGGGCACCTTTTTGCGAGCAAGGTGTTTACCTGGCGGAGTTTAATGTTACGGCGGATTCGGTGGAACCCGTGCCGAATAACTCAGTGAAACCGTTGAGCGAGGTAGAGGCGGTTTATAAAGCCATTGTTCTGGGTGTACGAGATTACATCGAAAAAAATAAATTTCCGGGCATTATCCTGGGGTTGTCGGGGGGTATTGATTCGGCGCTTACCCTAGCCATAGCAGTGGATGCCATCGGTGCGGATCGGGTGGAGGCGGTTATGATGCCGTCTCGTTACACTTCTGAGCTGAGTCTGGACGACGCCAAGAAAGAGGCACAGACACTGGGTGTCGAATACCACATTATTCCTATCGAAGCGATGTATAAAGCCACCTTAGAGACTATGGCCAGCGAGTTTGCCGGTACCGCGCCGGACGTGACGGAAGAAAACATTCAAGCCCGGTGCCGAGGTATCATATTGATGGCGATCTCCAATAAAAAACATAAAATGGTATTAACCACGGGTAATAAAAGTGAGATGGCGGTGGGGTATGCCACCTTATACGGCGATATGGCTGGTGGATTTAACGCTTTAAAAGATGTGCGTAAAACCATGGTCTACAAACTTGCGGAATATCGTAACGGGATTTCCCCCGTCATTCCCCAGTCAGTGATACACCGGGCACCGTCGGCTGAACTGGCGCCGGATCAAAAAGACAGCGACAGCTTACCGGATTACGGCGAACTGGACGGTATCCTGCAGTTGTATGTGGAAAAAGACCTGGGCGCCGAAGAAATTGCCGCCAAAGGCTATGATATGACCACGGTACAGCGGGTCATCAACATGGTGGATCGTAACGAATATAAACGCCGCCAGGCGGCGCCCGGCGTACGAATCACCCGGCGGGCTTTCAGCCGAGACCGGCGTTATCCTATTACCAACGCCTTCAGCAATTAGATATTCACCTGAACACGTGTAAACTTCCGGCCTGCATATACGTCAAGGCTGACAAATTGATCCGAAACCAAGATAATGGGCAGCCAATTGTCTGAATGCCACATTCTTTAGTAAAAGAAAATTAATAAGAGAAAATTAATTAGAGGAATCAAGATCATGAAAAAAATCGAAGCGATTATTAAACCGTTTAAACTGGATGATGTCCGTGAAGCGCTGTCGGAAATCGGTGTTACTGGAATGACTACCATCGAAGTAAAAGGTTTTGGCCGTCAGAAAGGTCACACCGAGTTGTATCGCGGCGCGGAATATGTGGTGGATTTTCTGCCGAAAGTAAAAGTGGAGATCGTCGTCGGGGATGACAATGTAGATCGCTGTATTGAAGTGATCACAGAAGCTGCCCGAACGGGAAAAATCGGTGACGGTAAGATTTTTGTCACCAGTGTTGAGCGAACCGTGCGTATTAGAACCGGTGAAACCGATTTGGATGCACTGTAGACAGTGTAGCATCCGTATTATTTCACGGAACCCGTATTGTCTGTCATCTTGACGTGACTGCCAACCGTCGCCAGTCGCGTTACGCGCAAGTCAGATGTGTGAACGGCAGCGAATGAAACAGCACGACGAAAAGGTGGCTCAGTTTTCGGTGGTCTGTTGCTCTTGCGGTTTTACGAAATCGGGATAATTTTTCAGTAGCACACGTTTGGCGTCGGCAGCCAGATCGTACATCTCCAATTTATCATAAGCCAGAGTCAATAATTCCAACGCTCTCGCCACGGAGGGTGTTTGTGGATAATTTTCCACCACGTATTTTGCCCGGTTAACCACCGCGACATAAGCGCCACGTTTTAAATAATAATTGGCGACATGGATTTCATGTTCTGCGAGCACGTTGCGTTGATATTTCATGCGTTTGATGGCATCTGGCGTATACCGACTATTGGGAAAGCGTTTCACCAGTTCGGCGAAATAATTGAATGACTCACGCGCACTGCTGGGATCCCGTAATGCGGGATTTTGCGTTACGATAGCGTCCATTGGGCTGTCTTTTTTATGAAAGCTGGCCAGGCCGCGTAAGTAATACGCATAATCGACATCCTGATGGGTCGGATGCAGTTTAATAAAGCGATCCGCTGCGGCAATGGCTGAGTCGTATTCATTGTATTTGTAGTAGGCATAACCGGTTTCCAACTGCGCTTGTTCCGCATAGGAACCGAACGGAAAACGCGATTCCAGGGTCTCAAAATACTCAATGGCCAGTTCATAGTCCCCGGATTTCAGTTCTTTTCTGGCGTTTTTGTAGAATTGTAATGCCGTCCAATCGGCCGTTGGGTCATTATCTTTGCCAGTGGAGGAGCATCCAACCGCGAAGAGAGCCATCAAGATGAGGGCCAGGAGCAGCCACGGGCTTCGCTGGTTAAAAATATGAATAATCAAAGCGTTATGAGATAATTTTGAAAGATGGGTTAATTTCATACTGGAATTTTTGAACCGTTATCGTAAGTAATAATATCGTCAGAGTAACATCATCGTAAGTAAAAGCGCCCAAACATTGTGTTAAAGCAAAATGTTTAAGCAACATATTCTGACCCGCAACGACGTATTATAAACGTCTCAGCGCCAGCAACAAGCAACACCATTCAGAGATGTAAGAGGACTAAGACAATCGAACCCACACACCGGCAGGTTAACGCGACAATACCAGAATCTTTGGCTGGTGAACGATTGGACTTGGTATTGGTGGAATTGTTTCCCGATTTTTCCCGTTCACGCTTGCAAAAATGGATTAAAGACGGGCACGTTACAGTGAATCACCAAAAGCGACGCGCAAAAGATCCTGTGTTCGGGGGCGAGACGGTGGAATTGAGCATTGTCTTGGTAGAAGAAACCCAATGGCAAGCGCAGCCGTTACCGCTGCATGTGGTGTACGAAGATGACTTTGTCATCGTAATCAATAAACCGGCGGATTTAGTCGTACATCCCGGCGCGGGCAATATGGACGGTACCTTGGGTAATGCTTTATTACACCGCTATCCCGAGTTGGGAGCCGTGCCGCGCGCTGGTGTAATTCACCGGCTGGACAAAGATACCTCCGGATTACTCGTGGTAGCACGAAACTTAGTGGCGCAAAAATCGTTGGTGGAACAATTACAGGCTCGAGCGTTTGAAAGGCAATATCAGGCCTTAGTGGTTGGCGTGATGACCGCCGGCGGGACGGTCAATGCACCCATCGCCCGTCATCCCACCCAGCGAATTAAAATGGCGGTGGTGCGCACAGGCAAGGAAGCGATTACCCATTATCGCGTCATGGAGCGCTTCCGCGCCCATAGCCTGGTGAAACTCAACCTCGAAACCGGGCGTACCCACCAAATCCGGGTGCACATGGCTTATATACGATATCCGTTGGTGGGCGATCCGTTATACGGGGGAAGGTTACAAATTCCCTCAGGTTGCAGTGCTGATTTCGCACAAGCCTTGCGGGAATTCAAGCGCCAGGCGTTACACGCCGCCCGGTTGGGATTTGTGCATCCCCACAGTGGCGAGTTTATGGCCTGGGATGCGCCAGTGCCTGCCGATATGCAAGCGCTTATCGCAGCCGCCAGAGAGGATGCCGATGTCAACCGATAGCTTTGCCTGGATCACGCCCCACTGGCCGGCGCCCACTAATGTGGCGGCCTGTATGACCACCCGCAACGGTGGGGTGAGCCAGGGGCCTTATCACAGCTTAAACCTAGGCGAACATGTTGGTGATCAGGCGCCATGGGTTGCACAAAACCGGGCTT
>JASFMT010000328.1:0-4868 GCA_050117455.1 Gammaproteobacteria bacterium
TGCTAGCAGTCAACAGGCCTGACTATGAGTAAATTGCTAAGTGAGTGGACGCCATCGGTGGCCGCCATAGACCTGATTAAATTAAATGGTATCACAGAGGAACAAATAGCCGATTCGCTGCGGTATCTGAAAAACCGGGAAGGGCTGGAGAATATCGATGACGTAGAAGGTTACGATAACTGGAATACGTTTTTTATTATGTTTTGTGTAAAAGCCCACAAAGGCGAAAGTAAATAACGGGTATGGGTTATGAAAGGCTTAGTCTCAAACAAATTTACGGTTTAATATCGAACATTATTCGTTTTCATCTGGATTCATTCCCTGGCCCAACCAGCGCAGTTCATAGAGTTCGTCACGTCTGTCCTTTGAATTGGTTACCGACCCTTCATGACGCAACTGTGCCAGCTTGTCCAAATCCAGGTCAGCGATGAGCGCCATTTCTGTATTGGGTGTGCTTTCCGCCATAATCGCATCATGTGGGAACGCAAAGTCCGATGGTGAATACACCGCGGATTGCGCATACTGGATGTCGACGTTTTCCACCTGTGGCAGGTTGCCTACGCTGCCGCCAATGGCAACATAACATTCATTTTCGATAGCGCGCGCCTGGGAACAGCGCTGCACCCGAAGAAAGCCGTTCTTGGTGTCGGTCCAGAAAGGCACGAAAAGAATTTCCATTTCCTTTTTTGCCATCATTCTCGGCAGTTCTGGAAACTCCACATCGTAACAAATTAAGATACCAATCCGGCCGGCGTCGGTATCAAAGACCTGCAAACTGTTACCGCCCTCGATTACCCAGTCGCGCCGTTCGTGTGGGGTAATATGAATCTTGGGTTGCAGGCCGATGGTGCCGTCGCGTCGGCATAAGTACGCGTTATTATATAATGTCGTGCCATCCATAGCAGGAATACTGCCGGCAATAATATTAATATTGTAAGTCACGGCGAATTGCGACAATGCATCGACAATACGGTCAGCATACGTTGCAAGATATCGGATTGCATCGAACTGGTTTTGCTGGTCGCCCATTCCCATTAATGGGGCATTAAAGAATTCCGGGAACATGGCAAAATCCGCCTGGTAATCCGCCATGGAGTCCACAAAGTATTCCACTTGATTGAGCCAGGACTCGAATGAGTCAGTCGCTCGCATTTGCCATTGCACGATGCCAACGCGTACCACTGTTTTTCGTATTTCTTCAACCGAAATGCCTTCTGCTTCATAAAGGATGTTGTTCCACTCCAGTAGCGTGGCGTAGCCCAGCGATTTTTTGTCTTCGGGAAAGTAACCCTTCATCAATCGCTTGACCTCAAAGTCATTGGCCAGCTGGAAGCTCAGGATCGGGTCATGTATTTCACGGCGGCGAACAGCATCAATATAATCGGAGGGGGTCATATCGGCGTGCTCGTGGTATCGGATGATCCGGCCACCGGCAAGGATAGCCCGAAGATTAAGGTTACGGCATAGTTCCTTGCGTGCATCGTACAAGCGCCGTCCCAGCCGCAATCCCCGGTACTCTTTGCTGACGAATACATCCATACCATATAAGGCGTCACCACTGGGATCATGGCGGATACGGTCACGGCGGCCAATCAGGTCGTCGTAGGTGTGGCTGCGGCTAAAGCGGTTGTAACTGCATTTGACCGTGAGCGCGACGGCAACGATTTTGCCATTGTCCTCGATCGCAATCTGGCCTTCGGGGAAATCCTTGATCAATGCAAGCAACGAAGTTTGTGACCAGGCGCCACCCAGATCAGCGTAGACCTCTTCCATTAATTCCGCTACTTGCGGGTAGTCTTCGCTTTCCAGGTTGCGCAGTTTTAAGTGTAAATCGGAGGGTTTATCGGTATCCATAGGAAAACTCTACATCGGGTATTCTGTAAAAAACGGGTCGGTGGTGCGAGACCTCGGAAGCGTAGTACGCTTTAATATTAGCAAACCTGAATCCGCTATCCTATAAAACGAACATCTTGCCAGCATTTTCGTGAGCAGTCTGCCATTTTCGGTATGTCTGGATATAATAAGTCGTTGCAACTGTTACTGCTTGATGATGTCGCTTGCCTGGCTGGCGAGGACTGTCAGGACAACCCGCAGCCTGGGTGCCAGCTGGGTCGCGTGTTATTTAGGTGCCGCAGCTCGAAGGAACGTTTTCGATGCTTTCTTTCGGCACAAGGTGGGGATATGTTACCGATTTGCAATGCCCGTGGCCGTTTTTTGTAATACTTCGAGTATCGTTTCTATCGGGCACAACGGCGTTCAGGAAATGCTGTGTTAAGGTGTGGCTGGATGGGGAGCCCGTAAGTGTTTATTATTTATAACATTAATCGTGGAAATGGCCGTTTCGCGGCAATCGGGTGATTATCAATAGATAACTAATTTAGCGGGGATGCGCCGGGGACTTTCTCGGCCGGATGATTGTTACGGCCACGATCTTACGGTTTTGTGGCAGTATATTGCATCCCAGGCACATCGAATTAGCACATTATTTAGCCCGATTATTCGTGGCCGATGGAAAAAACGACCCTGAACTTGTCTCATGTATGTCCGATACGTTAATTCGTCGATCTAGTTTGCACCGGGGCCGTATTGATATAAAATGACGCGTAAAAATAACTATCCAATTATCGACTGCCAATATGACTATTAATAATACCGAACATAAACTTAATAACAACATTCATCATAATCACAATCGCTGGGCATTTCTGCAGGAGTTCCTGAAACATCCGTTACAAATCGGATCGATTATTCCCAGCTCGCGTTTTCTGGAAAGGGCGATATTGCAAAGCGCGCGAGTGGATTCTGCCAGGACGATCGTGGAATTGGGCTGCGGTACCGGGGGTACTACGCGGGCTATATTGAACCACTTGCGGCCTGACGCCAAACTGCTGAGTATTGAGGTTAATCCGCGGTTCTACGCTATGATTAGTGAAATTGACGATGAACGATTGATACCTCATTTGGGCAGTGCAGAGCAGCTTGGTGATATTCTGGATATGTATGGACTGGACGACCCGGATGTTGTTATTTCCGGAATTCCTTTTTCGACCATGAAAAATGGTGTTGGCTCGCGTATTATTCGGGACATTGACCGGTTGTTGCCGCCCAATTCCCGTTTTGTTGCCTACCAGTTTAGCGGGCGAGTGGCAGAATTGTGTCGACCCTATATGGGAACTGAAAGAAGCATATTGGAAATCCGCAACATTCCACCGATGCGAGTTTACGAATGGGAAAAACGTGGCCAACATAAGCCATCGGCAGAAGCCATTTAAATGGTTCTGTGCTGGAAAATATATCCTGCATAGTAAAATGTCGATAAGCCATTGTGATTTTACCTGGTGAAAGTAAAACGTTTTATCATATTTCGTAAATAGCCAGTTAGCCTGTTACTATTTCCCACCACATCCCTTCGTGGATCCATAACCTTACATAGCGAGATATCAGCTATCAACGTACGCCGATAGTTTCAGTTATGCTGTCTCGTTTGATTTTTGGCAATGCCTGGTTGTCTATTATCAGTTACAACATTACCAATCACCATGGCTATTTTTCCCATCGAAATTCTTCGTTCACTTCGGCACCGTAACTTCCGTATCTATTATCTGGGGCAACTGGTGTCGTTGAATGGTACCTGGATGCAATCGGTTGCACAATCATGGTTAATATATCGTTTAACTGAATCCGGTTTTCTGCTGGGGCTGACAGGTACACTGACGCTATTGCCTAATCTTATCTTCGGTATCTATGGCGGTTGGTTGGCTGACCGATTTCCGAGGCAAAGACTCTTGATTATCGTCCAGGCTTTGGCGATGGTGCAGGCGCTGGTATTAGGCGTTTTAACCGTTGGCGGCTGGGTGCAGCCCTGGCATATTTTGATATTGGCGCTGGCTTTAGGATTAGTCCAGGCGGTGGAAACGCCGGTACGCCAGTCGTTTATATCGCAGCTGGTGGAGCGCGAAGATTTAACGAATGCTATTGCGCTTAATTCCAGTATGTTTCACCTGGCGCGTTTTATCGGCCCGGCCATTGCGGGCGTGTTGGTGGCCTGGGTAGGTGAAGGGCCGGTGTTTATCATCAATGCCGTGACTTTTATCGCGGTATTGATCAGTCTATGTGTCATCAGACTCCCGGTTTACGTACCGGAAACAGATGATCGCCGTGGTGTATCTACCATATGGTCAGGTTTTCATTATGCCTGGAACCATGGGTTAACACGCTCCCTGCTGATGACTGTCGCGGCCGTTAGCTTGTTTGGCGGTGCCACCGTGGTGTTAATGCCGATATTTGTCGACAAGGTCTTTGACCATGGACCGCAGACGCTGGGTGTTTTTATGGGGATGTTAGGGGCCGGCTCGTTAACGGCTGCATTAACGCTTGCCCACCAGCGTGAATTCCGACTGTTGGAGCGGCGTGTCGCGGTAGCTGCGGTCAGTGTAGCGTTAGGGCTAGTTGTGTTTGCGTTGAATGAGCGATATGTGCTCGCTTTAGTGATTTTATATATCATGGGTTTTTCCACCACCACTGTCTTTGCGTCGAGCAATGCTCTTATTCAATTATCGGTTCCGGACTATTTGCGCGGCCGTACCATGGCACTGTTTACCATTGCTTTGCATGGGATGGTGTCCCTCGGCCAGCTTATGTTAGGCAGTTTGTCGGATCTGCTGGGTGCGCCATATACTGCCGGGCTCAGTGGGGCATTCTTGTTGGTGTTAGCGATATTAATAACAACGATGCTATATAGTATAGGACGCCTTGAAGATCATTAGCTGCAGGGGTCGATGAGGTAGCCAGCGGATGTCGGCCTTTAATTCAAACGCGATTCATAAATTTATCGGCTGTCGCCAATGTAAGCTGTTTCGTCATAATAT
>JASFMT010000329.1:0-4857 GCA_050117455.1 Gammaproteobacteria bacterium
CGTATTATGTTGAACACCAGAATCTGCTGGGCAGCAAAAGTGGCGATTTTTTGTGCTGCATAGGCGCATATTGCATGTCGTTCCAGCGACACCGATTCATCCGGCGCAGTTGGTGAGGTCACGCCTATTGTCCTGCAATCCCTGAAAACCTATTTGGTCTCATGGCGTATAATGTCTCCACCTTGAATTCAAGATCTTACGGGACAGACAATGGATAGCGAACGTTTGAGTCTGGCTCGCAGTCCAACATACGGGTTATCAGCAGAGGCATAACAGATGCGACAGGATTTTTGGTTGGAACGCTGGCAAGCAGGCCAAATTGGTTTTCATCAAGACCAAGTCAACGATTATCTCACCCGTCACTTTGCTCGGACCGGCGCGCAGCCGGGTGGTGCTGTGTTGGTTACGCTGTGCGGCAAGAGCCTGGACATGATGTGGCTTCAGCAACAGGGCTATCGAGTTGTCGGTGTGGAAATAAGTCAGTTAGCGGTGGAGGCCTTTTTCAGCGAAAACAACCTACAACCGGAGATTACAAAAAGCGGAAAATTCCAGCGCTACGATGCGGATAATATCACGCTCCTTTGTGGTGATTTTTTTAACCTGGCCAGGGCGGACATCGGTGATACGGCGGCGGTTTACGACAGGGCGTCACTGATCGCGTTGCCGCCGGAGATGCGGCGGCGCTATGCGGAGTATCTAACCAACCTGCTACCGCCCGGCATAAACGTATTACTTATCACTTTGGAATATCCACAACACCAAATGGAGGGGCCGCCTTTCTCCGTGCAAGAATCCGAGGTACATGACCTGTACGACAGCAATTTCCAGGTGACGCGCCTGGAGTCAGTAGACGTGTTGGCGGATAACCCGAACTTTACGGAGCGCGGCCTGACCGAGTTGATTGAGCGGACATTTTTATTGACGCGCGACTAAACAGAAGTAATCCAGGATAGCACCTGATCTTTACTACTGTCGCTACGCTAATTATTTTGATATAAAATTTGGTAAAAAAATTTGGGCTCGAACGAACGTAGCTAGTAGTTTTATCCGCCAATGAGTCCACCCTTGTTGCATTCTGTTAGTGTTTTCCTGTTGCATCTTTATCCGCTCTGTTCAGCGTGGGTTCAGTAAGCCGAATATTTTCAGCGAACCTTTATACTTTTCTTGTGTTGTCATCGCTATAACAACGATGCTTATGTGCATTGCTGATATTGGTTGTTACCGTTAATGTTGCGTTAATTATGCTGAAGCTTGGAAACCTGTTAGTATAGCCGGCTTTTTGTGGCCATTTTTCTAGAGGTTTTCGATGTTCCGATTAGGTTGTGCCAACCGCGTTTGTTTCCAAAATGAAATACTTTCCGGATTAACTGTAGCGCTTGCGCTGGTGCCGGAAGCCGTGGCATTCGCCTTTGTTGCCGGGGTCGATCCTTTGGTTGGGTTGTATGCCGCGTTTATGGTGGGATTGCTCGCGGCGACATTTGGCGGACGCCCGGGAATGATTTCCGGCGCCACGGGTGCGATGGCGGTGGTCATGGTGGCGCTGGTGGCAGACCATGGTGTGGAATATTTATTTGCCGCGGTGGTATTAACCGGCATTATCCAGATAGGCGCAGGTGCTTTGCGGCTGGGGAAATACATCCGCATTGTGCCTTATCCTGTTATGTTGGGATTTGTGAATGGATTGGCCATCGTCATTTTTCTTGCGCAGTTACAGCATTTCCAGGTGCCATCGGCGGATGGTGGTAGCGAGTGGGTGACCGGTATCTCGCTATACTGGTTTTTGGGTCTGGTTGTATTCACCATGGCCATTATTCACTTTTTACCCAGACTCACCACGGCCGTTCCATCGTCCCTTGTGGCCATTGTGGTGGTGTCGCTGTTGGTTATCTTTTTAAATGTGGATGTCAATACGGTTGGTGATCTGGCTTCTATTGAGGGTAGTTTTCCCAGCTTTCATATCCCGGCGGTCCCAGTGAACTGGGAAACGTTTAAGATCATCCTGCCATACTCCGTTATATTGGCGGGCGTGGGTCTCATCGAATCGCTGCTGACCTTGAGCCTGATTGACGATGTAACCAATACGCGGGGCCGTGGCAACAAAGAATGCGTCGGACAGGGCGTTGCCAATACGGTTACCGGTTTTTTCGGCGGAATGGGTGGTTGTGCCATGATCGGCCAAAGCATGATTAATGTGAACTCCGGTGGCCGGCAGCGGTTGTCAGGTATCGCGGCGGCGCTTTTTTTGCTGGTATTTATATTGTTTGCCTCAGACCTCATTGAAGCCATTCCCATGGCGGCGCTGGTTGGTGTGATGTTTGTGGTTGTCATCGGCACTTTTGAATGGTCAAGCCTGAGAATTATGGGAAAGATCCCACGCACCGATGCCTTTGTATTGATCCTGGTGTCGGCGGTAACGGTATTGACGGATCTGGCCATCGCGGTTGTGGTTGGTGTGATCGTCTCTGCGCTGGTCTTTGCCTGGGAGCATGCCAAGCATATTAACGCCAGGACCCATGATGATGAAAAAGGCACCCGTATTTACCAGCTAAACGGGCCATTGTTTTTTGGGTCAGTTAAGAATTTTCTCGAGATTTTTGATACGGAGAATGACCCCGACGACGTCATCATTGATTTTCGAAATTCACGTGTTGCGGATCACTCGGCGATTGAAGCCATAGACAACCTGGCAGATAAATACATCCAGGCGGGCAAGACCCTTCATTTGCGTTATTTGAGTGAAGATTGCCGTTTGCTGTTGAAAAAAGCAGGCGATTTAGTTGAGGTAAATGTGCTCGATGATCCCCGCTACTACGTCGCTAATGACCAGCTAGCCTAATCCGAAGTCTTGTGGGTTTCACAAATGTAACGTATTAAGTTGTAACCAGGTTGATCTGGGGGCATCTAATTTTTGGCTTGAGTACGAAATTGTTAGGTATAAAAACAGGCTTTTAAATTAGAGACCTCGATCGCCGCTCCGCAGTCAAACTACCTGTCCTGTAACTCCGTAAGTTTACTTTCAAACTGTTCCGTGAAGCGTGTAACGGCATCCCAGTCTGTGTATTCGTGATCGCGGCTTGTATCGGTACTACCGCCTTCCTGCTTTGAAATCCGTTTCATAATAAACCGTGTTATGAAATTGTACTGGGTATATTTGACGGCGCCCGCAAATGTCGCGGTGAGTGCAGGATGCCAGTTTGTTTCCTTGATAAAGTTCTCGCTGTAGGCGGCCGCCTCTTCTCGTGATTCTGATTGCTTGCTTCTGATTCCCATGCATACGGTAAAAAACGCGGAGGGCACGGTGTTTAGCCAGTCGCGATGTTTGCTGATGAATGTATTCAGGTATCCGGGGTAGTGGCCCATATGTATAGATCCGCCGATGATGGCGGCGTCATACTGCTCAGGTTTGAAGGTAGCTGGTAATTGTTCCCCGGACTGGGTTATAACCTCGTGTTCCTTTTGGCGAAGTATTTCGGCCATGCGTTCGGCGATCTTGGCCGTCTGGCCTTCCGTTGTTGCGTAAAGAATGAGTATGTTCATGGTGCTTCACTTCCTTTCTATTTGCTGTTTGCCGTGCCCATATGCCAACAGAAGCTAACTTGTTTCCGTTAGCGCGGCTACATCGATAATTGCAGTATAGGAGAAAACCAGGCGGTGCCGTATCGAAATTTGGGCATGAACTGACCTCAATCAATCAGAAAATAAACGTATATTCAATGGGTTGAAGTCCATTTTATTTTGGCCGCGGTTTTGGATGCCTGTCATAACAATGAATAAGTCGAGATTGTTGAGCAACCACCTCGTAGAGACTTGACCCTCACTGATTTCCTGTGCTTAAGTTGCTCAAATATCGTTAACTGAAGTTTTCTCATTTTTTATGCTCGTGCGGTATTTATCAAATTAACTTTAGACATTTTCATGAATCTTTGGCGTGACCCTGCTTTGGTAAAATTGACGTTGTTCTTTTTTGCTGCGATGTTGTTGTATGCCCCCGCTCACGCAGAGCCGGTGTTCCTTAGTCATTTTTCAGATAGACCCGTTGAGCAAGACAGCTTTCCGGTGGCATACGTCGATGAGTCAGAGGTCGATCTCCTCATCTGGGAATTACAGCGCAAAGGCTATGTCGTACGGGAAGGTACGATGGCGCAATTGGAGTTGCTTGCCCAAGCCAGTGCCAAAGACAAACCTTCGAATCAAAGGGCTGACGTAAAGGGAAATGACCCATCGTGCACAAACACGCCGCTATCAAAACAACCGGATTCGCCCAGGCAAGATGAGGGTAACGGAGAAACGGAGCAGTCCGCGCCTGTCGGCAGTGTCCCCTGCAGTCAGGAACCTGCATCTGAACAGTACGATCAAGAAGAACGCGCTTCCACAGAATTCGAAACGGGGGCAGAACCTGAAGCCCCATCACAAACCCCGCAGCCGTCCCAACAGCCGGCAACACATCCCCAGGCAACGATTGGCGTTCATGCTGATGTGTCATATGGTTCCCACGGGCATAGCGGTGATGCTGCCAAAGTCTTTTTTCTCGTGGCTGGCATTGTCGTGGTGGCCGCCTTCATTGTTTACGCGGGGAAGTATGTTGTGGATATTGTCCGGGGTGAAGATTACCAGTTGTGGTGGGAGATCATATTCAACTCCACCTTTCTCAGTGCGGATTCCGGACGGCATGGCGATTTTTACGGTGCCAAAATAGCGACGGGTTTTGTATCCAATGAGCTTTTCCAGTTAGCATTGGTCGGTGAAGTGGGTAATGCCGATATTAATTTGATGTTAAATAGAGATACTGATCCGCAGCGTCTGGACTATTCAGCAAGCTACTGGTTGTTAGGTGGCGCCGCGCGATTACATTTGACC
>JASFMT010000330.1:0-4838 GCA_050117455.1 Gammaproteobacteria bacterium
ACAGTTCTTGATGTTGTGCGGCGGTCCGACGTAAAAACAATGCGGCCATCCGGCAAAAAATAGGGATCGAGATGGTTAAAACTGTCTGCGTCTACATCATCGGTTACTCGTTGCAGCGTCTCATCGATTAGGTCATAGGCCCAAATTTGCCAGGTGGGTTGTTCTTCAGGCATACGGCCTTCATACATGCCTTCGTGCATAGAAAATATAAGCTTGGTGCCGTCGTAGGACACCTCCAGATCCGATACATCACCCGCTGATTTAACACCGAGTATAGGTGCGGTAATACTGCTGGTAATATTTCTTTCCTCAGCACTTATAGAAGACAGATCACGAACATAAACATCACCCGGTGAAATGCCAACGGTGGGTTCATTGGGGTCATCAAATTCAGGAGGAAAACTGGTACCGACCCTGGGACCATGTAACGCGTCAACCGGCCGCTTGATATAGGCTATCGCGAAATTTTCGATGATGGGTTCGTCACCCGAAGCCTCGAGAAGGGGATCATCCTGGCCGCAGCCAGCCAGCAGTGACAGGAAAAGAAAAGCGAGAACCGCGGCCCATGTCGCCCGGCTATTATGAAACGAACCATGCATTAACTTCATTATTTGCCCACCTTGGACGCGATCCCGGTCTATCCGCCAACTCACCATCAATTGCCAGCTCGAAAGACATCCTTTCGAAACTTTCCGCCATTTGCTTAGTTATTGTTGTCACAAAAGCGGAAGGTGGTTATTAGATAGCCAAACTCGGATTGATAAGCCTGGCGTCCTGGAATAACTGTGGAACCTAAACAAAGTAATGGCCCGTCTCCATTACTACCCTACCGCGCGCCTGTCCGGTGACCCGGTCCTCCCGGCGCGGCATGAAAACTACTTAGAGGATACGCATATTATTTTTACATTTCAATAAGATATTTTGGGATTTGCGCTTACTGTCACGGCCAGATTTGGCGCTTTTCAGCCGTTATCACAAAATATCTCTTTGTTCTATCTTGGTTTTCGCACCCAGTCACGTTATAGTTTGCCTCTCAACACAACGAATTGCTGTGGGAGAGAACGGCAATGAACGCTGGATTCCAGCAAGCCAAGCGGGATTAAAGGTAACGAAACCCGCGGCGATCTGCAACTACCAAATTCCAAAATGGAATATGTTATTCACCGGATTGTATAATCCCTGAACAACATGGTTGCAGCAAGGAGCCTAGTTAATAGCCGTCGCCGAAGGCGCAACTCGCCCGGAATCGCTCAGGCAAAAGAACCACAGACAATAGTTGACTCTGGAGAGCGGTCAGCGTTCTGATTAACGCGGACCCACCGAAGGGGCAGGCACTTGCCATGATGAACCAGACCGGTACCGGTCAACGGCAAGGGCTTAACTCTCAGGTTATTGAGGACAGAGGGGCGGTAGAATTCCTTTTTAGAAACCGAATTCTACCGCCCCTTTTTGTTTTATGACTTTGCAAAATTTGCGGGTCGAGACGATCACTCAAAACCAGGTGGGATAAAACCATGGCAAATCAAACAGCGCTATTCGACCGACACGTCGCCGCCGGCGGCAAAATGGTGGACTTCGCCGGGTGGGACATGCCCATCCATTACGGCTCCCAGCTCGAAGAACACCATTACGTGCGCCAACATGCGGGCGTTTTCGACGTTTCCCACATGACCGTCGTGGACATTAAAGGCGCCAAGAGCCAGGCCTTTTTGCGCCACCTGCTGGCCAACGACGTGGCCAAACTCACAACACCCGGCAAGGCCCTGTACAGCTGCATGCTGAACGAAGAAGCCGGCATCATTGACGATCTCATCACTTATTTTATGGACGACACCTGGTACCGCATGGTGGTTAACGCGGCGACCCGGGAGAAAGACTTAAACTGGCTGCAAAAACAGGCGGCTCCCTACAACGTGGAAATCGAGGAACGGCCGGAACTGGCCATGCTGGCGGTGCAGGGTCCCGAAGCCCGCGACAAGGTCCACCAGGTGCTATCCCAGCAAGCCGACCCGGCGCGTGACCTTAAACCCTTCTTTGCCACCCAGTGCGGCGACATTTTTATCGCCCGCACCGGTTACACCGGTGAGGACGGTTACGAAATCGTGTTGCCTTCCGGGGACGCACCTGCCCTCTGGGACCAGCTATTAGCAGCGGGCGTCAAACCGGTGGGACTGGGCGCGCGGGACACCCTGCGCCTGGAAGCGGGCATGAATTTATATGGCCAGGATATGGACGAAACCACCAGCCCCCTCGAGTCAGCCCTGGGCTGGACCGTGGCGTGGCAGCCGGAGGACCGTGATTTTATCGGCCGCGCCGTGCTGGAGGAACAAAAACAACAAGGGGTCAGCCAAAAACTGGTGGGGCTGGTGTTAATGGACAAAGGCGTATTGCGTCCTCATCAGAAAGTGATTGTGGACAATGCCGGCGAAGGCGAAATCACCAGCGGCAGTTTCTCCCCCACCCTGAAAAATTCTATTGCCTTTGCGAGGGTCCCGGCGGCGATCGACACCGAATGCGAAGTGGAGATACGCAACAAAAGACTCAAGGCAAAAGTCGTCAAGCCACCCTTTGTGCGCTTTGGCAAATCCTGCATCGACTAACTATATTGAAATTGACAATCAACATTGAACGTGACCGCAACCAAAGTACGGGGATATTGATATGAGTAACATTCCAGACGATCTGAAATACACCAAGACCCACGAATGGGTCAAACAGGAAAGCGACGGCACCATTACCGTCGGCATCACTGACCATGCCCAGGGCCTGCTGGGTGACATGGTATTTATCGAGCTGCCGGAAACCGGCACGGAGCACACCACCGGGGACGATCTGGCGGTTGTCGAATCCGTCAAGGCCGCATCGGATGTTTACTGTCCCGTATCCGGCGAGGTGATGGAAACCAACGAAGCCATTATTGACGCGCCGGAAATCGTTAACCAGGATCCTTACGGCGATGGCTGGCTTTTTAAAATCAAGCCCAACGACGCCGGCGAAACCGAAGACCTGCTGACACCGGACAGTTATCAGGAACTCACTCAGGAAGAGTCACACTGATCACTGCCAGCTGCATGCATGCAGCGGCAGGGTTTAACCATTTGCAGATGACATAGACTATGCCTTTTATACCTCATACCGACGAAGAAGTAACAGCCATGCTTGACACCATTGGTGTCAAAGACATTAACCAGTTGTTCGATGAAATCCCCGACGTACTGCGCCGCGAAGGCCTGGATAACGTGCCGGAACGCATGAGCGAAATGGAAGTTACCCGGCTCATGCACCAGCGCGCCAGCACCGACCCCACGGTGTTGTGTTTTCTGGGCGCCGGCGCCTATGAGCACCATATCCCCGCGGCGGTGTGGGAGCTGACAACACGCGGCGAATTTTATACCGCTTACACGCCATACCAGGCGGAAGCCAGCCAGGGGACGCTGCAACTGTTATATGAATTCCAGACCATGATGGCCCAGCTGACGGGTATGGACGTCTCCAACGCATCCCTGTATGAAGGCGCATCATCGCTGGCCGAAGCCGTGTTAATGGCCGTTCGTTCCAACCGCAAATCGAAATCTAATCGGATTTTAATGCCGCGAACCGTGCACCCGGCCTATCGCCAGGTGGTGCAAAACATCGTCAAGAACCAGGGCATCGAACTGGAAGAACTGGACTATGATACGCAAGGCGGTTTCATTGACCCTGAAAGTTTACCAGCCGATCCCGGCGATTTTACCGCCCTAGTCATACCACAACCGAATTTCTTTGGCGTTCTGGAAGAAGTGGATACATTAACGGACTGGGCCCATGAACATAACGCCCTGGTCATTGCCACCGTCAATCCAACCTCCCTGGCACTGTTAAAGCCGCCCGGTGAATGGGGGCAGAAAGGCGCCGATATCGCCACCGGTGAAGGCCAGCCTCTGGGTATACCGTTATCGTCCGGCGGACCATACTTCGGTTTTATGTGTTGCAAGCAGGAACATATGCGGCAAATGCCCGGCCGGTTGATCGGTAAAACCAACGACCTGGATGGCAAAGAGGGTTATACCTTAACCCTGCAGGCGCGGGAGCAACACATTCGCCGCTCCAAGGCCAAGTCCAACATTTGCACCAACCAGGGCCTGATGACCACGGCGGCCACTATTTATATGTCACTGGTGGGTCCCGCGGGACTGGAAACCATCGCCGCCAACAGCCATGCCAATACCATGCTGTTAAAAGACAAATTGTGCACCATCGATGGTGTATCGCCGGTGTTCAACCGGCCGGAATTTCATGAATGCGCGCTGCGCCTGCCGGCCCCGGCCCACGACGTCATCGAAGCACTTGGTGAACAAGGCGTCCTGGCCGGTTTTGACCTGAAAACTTATTATCCCGAACTGGGAGAAGTCTTGCTGGTATGCGCCACGGAAACCAAGACGGCTGACGACATCGAGTTATTCGCCAGCAAACTGGCGGACGTCTTAAAAACCCGTGCGTGAACTGAACAGCACACAAAGACGAAAACACCTGGTTAAAGAATACGGAAACAGCACATGGCAAAAATCACTTTACAGGGCAACCCATTTACCACCACCGGTGAATTACCGGCGGTAGGCAGCCAGGCACCCGATTTTAAACTCACGGACAACAAGCTGGCGGACCGGTCACTGGCGGACTTTAAAGGCAGGAAAAAATTGCTCAGCATTGTCCCCAGCCTGGACACTAAAGTCTGCGCGGCATCAACAAAAAAATTTAACGATTTAAACAAGGATTACGGCGACACCGTTTTCCTGATTATTTCCGCGGATCTGCCGTTTGCCCAAACCCGGTTTTGCGACACCCAGAACACCAAAAAC
>JASFMT010000331.1:0-4816 GCA_050117455.1 Gammaproteobacteria bacterium
TAATATTAAAAAATAATACATTTATCATTTTGGTAAACGAAAAAGGGTTGGTCAAGATCAAACCACAAAATGCTTTGCTCAACGGCCGCATTTCGAATATTTTGAGGAATGTCTGGTGCGGCGGGGAATTAATTATTTTTAACTAGGGGAACGAATGACCGAGAACAGTATAATACGGACTTTTATAGTACGTTAAACTGACCCCGCTATCACTTTGTAATGCGGGTCCACCTCGCCATATTTCATCATTTTTGTTTTCCAAATTTCCTCATTGTCTCCCCCGTGAGTCCATAGTTGTTTTGTTTAATTAGAATCAAGCAAACATTTCTGGCCCAGCCACTAAATTCGGACAATGACAGAGGAGAACAATCATGACCAACCGTAAACTACGTGTTATAGAAAATGCTATTTTACTGGCTTTCCCCCTTGCCTTATTCGCCGGTTGCGCCGGTAGCGACATCAAACCCGCTCCGGTTGAGAAATCCGGGTCGAGCTATTCACAATCCTATACCAGTTACGAAAATCCGTTGCCGGAAGATGAGTTGACTGACATTTCCATGGTTTATACGGTCGAGCAGAATATGTCCGACACGAGCCCCGTGGAACAACAGCAGGGCACCGAACCGGTTATAACTGAACATGAGCCGGACATCTCATGGGATGACAACACGGCGCAACTGTCTTTCGATGAACCCGCAACACAAGACAGCACGGACAGCTTAAACGAAAGCTCCGAACGCGTGTCGAAAATGGCCGGTACCGGCACGGATACCATTCAAACACCGGAATCAATTGTGTTTTACTTTGACACCGACAAACACAAGCTGCAGGACAAGCAGCGCCAGGAACTGCAACAACATGCCGAGTACCTGCTGGCCAATCCGAACATGACCATGGTGATCAGCGGTCACGCTGATGTTCGCGGCAGTGACTATTACAATCAGTCATTGAGCGAGCAGCGGGCCCTGGCCATTTATGACTTGCTGGTGGAACTCGGTGTCCCGGAGCACCAGCTAATGAAAAGAGGATTTGGTGAAGCCCAACCCATGCATGATGAAAACAACTGGGCCGAAAACCGCCGCGTCGAGCTGGAGTTTCAGGATCCGATGATGTTAACCGGTATGTAAATCATACATATCGCATTTATGCAGCAACAAAAAAAGGGGGCCATCGCCCCCTTTTTGCTTTTTGTATTGCTAGTTTTTTAGAAAAACCCGGACATCGCATAAGCGGTTTTCTGGAACATTAAAGGCTGCGCTTCTTCCATCTCCAGGTTGGCCTGGTTGGCGGTGGTAACGATACGGGTGCGATATTCTTTAAGGTTGGTCGCTTCGGATACCCGCTGCGTGCTGGTACCCGCGTCGGACACCTTGGCACTGATCTGGGTATCCTTGCGGACGATGACGCCCTTACGGGCTTTTTCCTTGATCTGCACATCAGCAACCAGCATATAGGTGACGTCCTGAACAAAGGCATTGGCCGCCGTTGTACCCAGGGCACCTAAAATGCCACCACCAACGGTACTGCTTGCGCTACCACCTCTTTCAGCACCTACAACCGCGCCCGCAAATGCCCCGGCACCGCGGTCCCCGGTGTAGCCTTGCTTGAGCGCCCTTTCGGCCGCGGTGGGGCTGGTTTTTTCCAGAGATAGCACAAAAACATTCATCTGGTACTGGGCTTCCTCCGGGTTATCGGTAACACGATAACCGTTAATATTGTTTGCGAATTCCTTCATGACGTGCTCTCTAAAAGCACGGCGGTCAAACTCCATGACGCCACTGCGGATATCCACATAGACAACACGATCTTCTTTTTTCACCGGATCAACGAAAACCGCGGTACTGGTTTTGGTTTGTACATCGAGATTACGTTTGGCGATCGAGGTCTCAACCGCGGCGCATCCGATAAGCAGACTGAGTAATGCCAATACCCCAGTCAAATGAATAACACCTTTGAGCTTTCCCATTGCTTTCCCCTGTGTAAAGTTTCAAAACGAAAAGTTGAACATGCTATTGAAAATTATTTATCTGTTCTCATTATGGATACGGGTAATAATGACCGTGATAGCGGTGATAGTACCGGCAATTACGGTATTCACGCCATGAATAGCGCAACAGGTCCCGGCAGGTGTAACCGCGGCGCCAATGAGTACCCGTGTACTCTTCCGGCTTGAGGTTTTTCTCCATGGCCTGCTTGATGTAGGCTTCCACTTTTTCCGGCTGTTCTGCGAAAAACTCCTCCGACATTACTTCGCTATTAAGCTGCTTTTGCATTTCCGCCATTGCATCTTCATCATCTCCCGCAACAACCGGAACACTAATGATCAGCATAAGCCCGGCAATAAATCCTGGTATTTTTTGCATGGTATCCTCGCTTCGTAATATCCCTTTACCAAATTAATGAGTTTTCTGGATCAATGGGCGGCGCAGTTGTTAAAGGGGCTGGTGAATGACATTTTTGTTGTCAGAATATTTTCAGTTAAGTAGCCAAAAACGCCCAAAGCATTTTAAACGACGATTTCGTATCGGCCAAGACGATTTCGTCTCGGCCAAGTAGTACGCACTGCGCCAGATTTAATCAGAGATCGCAAAACATACAAACTATCATAAGGTTGTGCTCACCGGTAACGCCATCATCGAAAATGTGTACTATTTACAATTTTCGCATCCGATATATTTTGCCCGCCGACAAAATCGGCTATTACATGATCACCAGGGCTTTCTTTCACCAAAGAAATTGCCAAGCCGGTCACCGTTTGAATCAACGGATCATGGTAGGAATTATGCATCTCCATTGATCCTGGCACGGGATCGGTAAGTAACCGCTGGCTTTAACAACACCGGGTGAAGAAATGACTGCACAACAACAAGTTACCGTCGTAGATCTGAAAAATGATATTGATAGCATTAAATCCTCAATCGATAACGTGGTGGATAACGCCAGCCAGGTGGTGCTCGGTAAACGCCACGAAATAAGGCTGGCATTAGCGTGTCTTTTCGCGCGCGGTCACTTACTGATCGAAGACCTGCCCGGTGTGGGTAAAACCACCCTCGCCCATGTCCTGGCGGCCATGCTGGGGCTGCAGTATAACCGTATTCAATTTACCAGTGATTTACTGCCCGCCGATATACTCGGGGTTTCCGTGTTTAACCGCGAAACCAATGGTTTTACCTTTCATCCCGGCCCGATTTTTTCCCAGGTAATCCTCGCCGACGAGGTCAACCGCGCCACGCCCAAAGCCCAGAGCGCGTTGCTTGAAGCCATGGAAGAGGAGCAGGTCAGTATTGAAAGCGCCACCCGGCCGTTGCCGCAACCGTTTTTTGTCATCGCCACCCAGAATCCTTTTTATCAGGTAGGCACGTTTCCATTGCCGGAATCACAGCTTGACCGGTTTTTAATGAAGATAAACCTCGGCTACCCCGATCACGACGCGGAGCGTGCTTTGCTGACCGGCCGTAACCGGCGCGAAATGCTAATCGATGTTAAGCCGGCTATGACCACCGAGGAATTGCTGTCCATTCAGTCCACGGTAACCAGCATTCACGCCTCTGACGATCTGCTGGATTATTTACAGGCCATTATCGATGTCACCCGACGTTCCACGGATTATGCATTTGGTTTGTCACCTCGTGGCGGACTGGCGCTGCTGCACAGCGCCAAGGCCTGGGCGATGATGGAAGGGCGCGACCACGCGCTGCCGGAAGACATCAAAGTGGTACTGCCCCACGTTGCCACGCACCGCTTGCGGTTAACAAAAGAAGCCAACGAAACCAACAGCGATGCCATTGCCGAACAGCTGCTGTCAATCCCTATTCCTTAACCGGCGGACGACACATTTTCCGTCATGATTTCAAAACTCGCGTTACCGCTGGAACGACTTAACCTGGAACGGTTTTTCGAAGGTGAGGGCCCGTTCGACGGTCCCGTGGATCTAACCCAACGACGGATCTTTATATTGCCCACCCGGCAGGGCATTTTGTTCGCGATCGTCTTAGTTATCATGCTCATCGGGTCCATTAATTACAATAACAGCCTGGGTTATTTGCTGACGTTTTTGCTGGCCAGCGTTGCTGTCGTTTCCATCCTCTACACTTATCGAAACCTGCTGCATCTAAAAATATCCGTGGGCAACATAACACCGGTGTTTTGTGGCGAGAAAGCGAAAGTCCAGGTTGTCATTGATAATAGCGGCCTGTCAGAACGCTTCGCCATACAGGCAGAACTGGCCAACAGCCAGCCTAAACGCTGCGACGTCGAACAGGATGGCTGGGCCTGTGTTAACTTATCCTATCCTGCAACGCGCCGGGGCGTGCAACAACTGCCACGCATCACCATCAGCAGCGTCTTTCCACTTGGCCTGTTCCGCGCCTGGTCTCACGTACGGCTCACCAATAAATTTGTTGTCTACCCCGAACCGGCCGGCGACACGCAACTGCCTTATCAATGGAACCAGGAACAACAGCAATTACGCGGTTACCACAAAGGCAGCGACGATTTCGCCGGGCTGAATACCTACACACCGGGTGACCCGCTGGGCCATATACACTGGAAAGCTTATGCCCGGGAACAGGGACTGCATACCAAGAAATTCGGCGGCAACAATGAACAGGAGCTGTGGCTGGATTGGCGCGTCTTAAGCCGACCGGACGATGAGAATAAATTACGCCAGTTAGCCAAGTGGGTACTGGAAGCGGACATGACCGAAATTAACTACGGATTGTGGTTACCGGGCAATCGCATCCCGCCCAGCCTGGGACCGATGCACAAGCAAAAATGTCTGAAAGCGCTGGCGCTGTTTAACGGGGGTAACGCATGA
>JASFMT010000332.1:0-4814 GCA_050117455.1 Gammaproteobacteria bacterium
TGCGTTCATCGGGATTTTGCTGGTGTTAATTACCACGCGGCAATTTGTTGATGTCGAAGATGCCACGTTAATTGTTGCATCAATGGGTGCATCAGCGGTGTTATTGTTCGCCGTGCCGCACGGACCTTTATCGCAACCATGGGCATTGGGTTGCGGACAATTGGTATCGGCAGTTATTGGTGTTAGTTGTTACCAGCTAATCCCGGATCTGCACCTGGGTGCGGCCGTGGCAGTTGGGTTGTCAGTGACTGCCATGTATTACTTGCGTTGTATTCATCCTCCGGGTGGTGCTACCGCGCTAAGTGCTGTTATGGCGGGTCCCAGTGTTCATGCCCTGGGATACCAGTTTATAGTGACACCGGTATTGATCAACGTTGTAACCATCTTGCTGGTCGCTATGCTGTACAATTTTATGTTTTCCTGGCGCCGTTACCCGTCAACGTTGGCGCGTTACTCCGGGCAACCCGCGAAACAAAACGAGCCGGTGCTGGAGGGACTGGGCAGGAGCCACCTGGAAAACGCACTGCGGCAAATGAATCAGTATATCGATGTTAGCCCGGAAGATCTGGAGACAATATTCGATCTGGCGCGCAAGCACACCGACGGTCCCATAACAGCCAGCCAGTTAAAGCTGGGTCACTACTATAGTAATGGTGAGATGGGTGTCGAGTGGTCGGTAAGGCGAATCGTCGATGAAGCGGATGACAAAGACAACGATGACGGGCTGGTTATATACAAAGTGGTTGCCGGTAAAGGCCGGCAGCGTACCGGTACGATGAGTCGTAAGGAATTTGCCCAGTGGGCAAAATACGAAGTCTTTCTCAATGATCGTGCCTGGGAGCGGATCGGATCACCGAGTTCCTCCAAAGTGTGACCACGGTTGAAGGATTAATTCATGAGCAGGCGATCAATGCAAGATGTGAAGCGTGAAGATTTTCAAAAAGCATTAAAGGAAATGGACACGTTTATTGATATTAATGTCGAGGATCTTATGAAAATAACCCATTCGGCGCAAAAACACGCCCAACTGCGTGAGGTCGAGCAGCTATTGGTGGGCGATTTTATGACGTCCAACGTTAAATCCGTCAATGCAGATACGCCCTTGCGCGATGCTGCGAAACTGTTACTGGACTTGCGTATTAGCGGGTTACCAGTGGTAGACGAAAGCAGCCGGTTGGTTGGTATCGTTACCGAGGCGGACTTTTTGTGCGCGTTGGGAATTCCGTGTCATCATCCGGCACATAGTTTATGGCAGACACTGGAATCGATGTTCAGTGCTCAGCCGCGCAATAGCGCGGTGCCCCGTAACGTCGCCGATATTATGTCGGGCTCTCCCATAACTGTTGATCGCAATAAAACATTGCATGATGTGATTGACAAAATGAAGCGACATCATGTGAAACGCGTGGTGGTGGTCGATAAAAATAATTTGGTGGAGGGCATCATTACCAGGTCAAACATGATCCAGGTCATACTCCAGCAAATATTGTAACGTAATATCTACAACTTACCGTTCTATTTGCGCCATACCTCATCCTGAAATAACATTTCCCCAGTAACTGCAAGGTTGCCAAATACCAGGCCAGTGAACATACTGTACTTTAGAACGTATAGGTCATAACTGGTTGCTCATAAGATGTGATGTAACGGAAGAGCGACGTCCCGATGTTTTGAATTTGATCCTGGTCGCGCCACCTGTGTTTATAAAATACCGCCGCATAAGATTCCCTTTTGTTTTGGTCTTGCTGACCTTTTTTGTGCCAGCGATGGCATTAGACTCCGACCAGAACCTGTGGGAGTTACTTCGCAATGGTGGTCACGTGATATTAATGCGCCATGCATTAGCGCCCGGAACGGGTGATCCCCCT
The DNA here is from genome assembly GCA_050117455.1 of Gammaproteobacteria bacterium. Taxonomy (GTDB): domain Bacteria; phylum Pseudomonadota; class Gammaproteobacteria; order SZUA-152; family SZUA-152; genus JAKEGK01. The sequence continues at coordinate 1,869 of JASFMT010000332.1, forward strand.
GAGTTCGCATTACGCGATTGTGATACCCAGCGAAACCTGTCTGATGAAGGACGTAACCAGGCAAAACGGATTGGTGAACGATTCCGCACGAACGGTATCGATCATGCGCTGGTATTTTCCAGCCAATGGTGCCGTTGCCTGGATACGGCAAAACTATTAAAGCTCGGACCCGTTAGTGAATTGCCTTTCCTGAACTCATTCTATGAGCGCTACGAAAACCGGGATATACAAACACGTGAACTGCGCCAGTGGCTGGCCAAACAGGATCTGGATACATTGCATGTTCTGGTGACTCATCAGGTTAACATTTCCGCCTTTACGGACAACTTCGCAGGTTCCGGGGAAATGATTATAGTCCGTCGGGATGACGGCGGTAAGTTTATCGTGGTGGGAAGCATTGAAACGCCCTGATACCGTGACTGGCTGCTATAAACGCAAGTTTAATGGCTTACTATTCGCAACGTGTTTCTCAAAATTATAGAAACACTAGCACGAATAAATATAATAATTCCTCGTGACTAATATCAATTATCGCCCCGTCAAAACAGCGTAGCATGATTTTCCGCTGGATTTAAGCGCCGGCTGGCTGTGACAACCCTTCGATGGATATACAAACTGACCGTATCGAGTTCCCCGGTAGTTTGTTTGACTTGGCTGTTTACTGAAACCTCCTCGATGCTCAGCCGGGAATCAGGCTTTGGATTTACTGTAATGCCGGCCAGCTTGATACCAGTAAAAATGAAATCGTGTCGCAATTGTGAAGGAGAAAACCATGAATATGAAGACAGTCTTTGGCATTTTATTAATGGGAACTATGTTGTTGCCGGCTAGTGTGTTGTATGCCGCGGATAAGGACCAGGACAAGATGCAACAGATGGATCGTAGTCAAACCCAGTCTCAGGACAAAATGATCTATGGTTGGCAACTAATGTCGGTCGAAGAGCGCGCGCAACATCGTGCCAAGATGCAAAGCTTTAATACCGAGGAAGAGCGGGCAGCGTATCGCAAAGAGCACCACAAGAAAATGCAGGCTCGAGCAGAAGCGCAAGGTGTTGATTTGCCTGACGAGCCGATCAAAGACCGCGGTGGGCCCGGCCCCGGCGCACGTAGTGGAGGTGGCGGCGGCGGTGGTGGCGCCGGTAAAGGCAAGTAGCGGACAGGGGTAAATTTTCCTTCCCGGTTTACCTGATAATATGCAAAGTCAAAGAGGGCGGATTCGGGCAGTACCAGGCAGCGAATCCGCCTTTCATATTTGGTACGATCGACCTTGGTTTGTGTTTTCACCGGCGTACCTGTACGGTTCGGTTACAGTAATTTTTTAACTGACTTATATATGTTGGGACATGGTTTAATACTCTGTGGGCACTATTCTTAATATTACCAACGGCGACGCCGCTGTTGAGGTCATGAAAGCAGCGCGAGTACCGGGTGATTTTCTTCCCTGGCGTGACGTTTTGCATGAGGGTCCGGTACCGGCGGATTTAACATTAAACGCGCTTTCCGAGGTACGTGCGCAATTTATCATTGATAGCGGCTGGGGGAATGCGGAAACTGTAAAACGAGATTTTATACAGCGTGACCGGCAACTGGCGTCCTGCGCAGAATATGACAAAGTAATATTGTGGTTTGAACATGACTTGTACGATCAGCTGCAACTGCTGCAGATTCTTGACTGGTTCGCGGATAATCCATCTCAAAATACCAAACTGACGATTATCTGCACTGAGCAATATCTCGGGCCATCAACACCTGAACAACTCAAGGCGCTTTACCCCTATGAAACGCCAGTTACGGAACACCATTTAAAGATTGCAAAACATGCCTGGACCGCGTTTCGCGCTTCGTCACCTGAACCATTGCTAGACCTGCTATCCCGGGATTTATCGGTACTGCCCTTCCTGGAAGGCGCGCTTCGCAGATTACTGGAAGAATATCCCAGTTGCAAAAACGGTTTGTCACGCACCGCGCAAACCGCGCTGGAGATCATCGCCCAAGGAGAAAGCCGGCCAGGCCGCATCTTCGGTGCCTATCAACAGTCGGAAGAACGCCGGTTTATGGGGGATACCAGTTTTTGGGCTATCCTTCACCAATTGCTGGATTCGCAGCCACCACTGCTAACGCTGCCTCCCGGAAAAGAGCTTACACTGCCCACCAGTGCTGACCAGGCGCTGACGTTAACATCGGCGGGCCGCGCGGTTATGAACGAGGACAAAAGCTGGCTGAACATCCATCGCATCGATCGGTGGATTGGTGGAGTTCATTTAACGCCGGAAACTATATGGTGTTGGGATGCCGGTGCCGGAAAATTGCTGAAGAAGGAGTGAGTGCCGGTTTAGTTCGCGGCGGAGCGTACCAACGGCACAGGCTGGGTTTCTGAATTCATCCACTCAATCAGTGCGTCGAGGGGCAAGGGATTCCTGATAAGATTGCCTTGAATAATGCTGCAACCCGATTGTTTCAGTAACGACAAAACCTCTTCGGTTTCTACGCCTTCTGCAACTACATCGATATCCAGTGAAGAGCCCAGTCCTATCATGGCGGTAACGATAGAAGCATCTTCTGTATCAGCTGGAATGTTACTGACAAACGACCGGTCGATCTTGAGTTCTGATATGGGAAGACGCCGCAAATTGGTCAATGTTGAATAACCAGTACCAAAATCATCTATCGAAATTCGAAACCCCTTTTCAGTGAGCCATCGCATAAGCGTTTTGGTTTTGGTGGAGTTAACTACCATGGCGCTTTCGGTAAGTTCAAAAATGATTCTACTATTGTCTACGTTAGGTGTTTCAATGAGTTCGCTGATGTCCGACTCGAACCGTAGATCCTGCAGGTAGTAAGCCGACAGATTAATAGAAACTGATATGTCGATGCCCTTACGTTTCAGTTTTACACTATCGCTGAAAGCGCGCTGCATGACCCATCTGGAGATTGAGTGAATCAGGC
>JASFMT010000333.1:0-4806 GCA_050117455.1 Gammaproteobacteria bacterium
CCCAGCGACGCAAAGCTGCCTAACAACAATATCAATGCCAACAGGCTGGCAAGCAGCATCCCGGCGTCAATAGTACCTATTCCGTACAATGACAATGGCATAAGGGTTACCAGGCCCAACATCACCAGCAAAAATCCCATAATGCCGGCGTATTTCCCGATGATGATTTCAGTGACAGACACCGGTGCGCTGAGTAATAGCGGCAGTGTCTGGTTGCGCCGTTCTTCACTTACCAGGCGCATGGTCAGCAACGGAACCACCAGCAGCAATACAACAGCGACCGTGGCGAACAGGGGAACCACCACCATGTTGGTAACGCCCGGCGCGTTGGGCAAGGTCGTCAGCTGCGGCAGGATTTGTTCGTAGTACTCAAGATAAACCAGAAAAAAATAAGCCAGTATGACTTGCACTACCGCAAGAATGGCCCACGCCAGCGGTGACAAAAACAATGTCTTCATTTCCTTGCCGGCGATGGTAAAAATCACGCTGCCTGTTCCCCGCTGTTATCGCCGGTGGGCTCCGACGTGGTGATGTCCACAAAGATTTGTTCCAGGCTGCGTTTTTCCGGCGTCAGCTGCGAGAGCCGCCAGCCTTTTTGCACGGCGGTTTCCACAATGGCTTCCGCCGGACTGTGGCCCGGTTCGTAATGAATCGCAAACTGGTTATCCGTGACGGCTTCAACGGTTGTCACGCCGGCGATGGCCTCCAGTTCCGGTAATGACGGGGGATGATTTAAGGTAACAGTCAACCGGGATTCTTGCATGCGTTGTTCGAGCCCTTCCACGGTATCGCTCAATACCAGTTCACCGCGATTGATAATCTGCACCCGGTCACAGGTGGTCTGAATTTCCGGCAGAATATGCGTCGATAAAATTACGCTGTGGTCACCGCGCAGTTCGCGAATCAGCCCGCGAATTTCGCGAATTTGTATGGGGTCGAGGCCGACCGTCGGCTCGTCCAGGATGACCACGGCCGGCGAATGGACGATGGCCTGGGCGATGCCCACCCGTTGCTGGTAGCCTTTGGACAAATTGCCAATCAAACGTTGGCCGACGTCGCCCAGTCCACAACGTTGTTTGGCGGTATCCACACGGGAGTTCACTTTGTCCCGGCTGATACGGTGTATTTTCGCGCAAAATCGTAAATATTCGTCCACCGTGAGGTCGCGATACACCGGGGGTTGTTCCGGCAAAAAGCCGATATGGGCCTTGGCCTGTCGCGGCTGCTCCAGCAGATCGATACCGTTGATGATAATTTGTCCGGAAGAAGGTGCCAGGTTGCCGGTGAGTATCATCATGGTCGTGGACTTGCCGGCACCGTTGGGACCCAAAAATCCCAGCACTTCTCCCTGTTTTACGTCAAAATTGACGTTGTTGACCGCCAACAACGGGCCGTAATAGCGCGAAACATTATGAACTTTGACGAAAATATTGTTTTGCATAGTTCTTGCTTAATTGTGAAGAAAGCCGGGTGTTTTCCATAATCTGACCAAATTCTCAGCAGATTGTCGGGCTTGCTCTATGCTGTAAAGAGATATCATGTATTGTGTGTTGTTGGTTCCATGCCAGGCTGCAGGCGCGTAAAGTATATGCAATTGTCACTGGCGATCACAACCGTTAAACCATTATTAATGTTTTATCGAGTTTTCGTTGGCTCATGGATTTACGTTATTGTGAAAAATTTGGTTACGACCAACGCAAGGTGGCGGAGCGCCTGGCGTTGGTTGGATTGGTTGAGCAAGATCATGAAATGGGCGCTCGGTTGCAACGGGAAGTTATCGTGCCGCGCTTTGGTGAGATCGTCGACCGATTCTTTACGTTGTTACTGGAAAACCCGGATGCCAAATCACTGCTTTCCGACAGTACGCGTATTAAGGAAGAACGTCAGAACCAGTCCCGTTATTTGTTAAGCCTGGGGGTGGGGTTCGACAGCCTGGGTTATTTTGAGCACCGATTGCGTATTGGTGCCGCGCACAGCTCCGCCGGTTTGCCCATCAGTCTTTATATCGCGTCTTTCCAGTTGCTTATTCAGACCGTCATGGATTTTTTTCCCGACGCATTGCGCAACAACGTTGATGATTATCAGACTTTCACCCGCTTTTTGCTGAAGATCAGCGCCCTGGATATGTCGTTAGCCATCGATACCTGCTTCACCAATCAATTAAAATCTTTCGAGCAGTCACTGGATGGCATGCAGGTGCTGGCGTCCCATCTGGAAAAGCATGCGGTGACGGATTCGTTAACCGGCATGGTTAATCATGAACATATTTTTTCGGAACTGCAGCAATGTATTCATAAAGCCTCGGCTGAGGATAGTTCACTGTGTATCATCATGGCGGACATCGATCATTTCAAAAAGGTTAACGATACCTACGGCCACCTGGCGGGAGACGGGGTATTAAAAGAAGTGGCCAAACGTATAAAAAATTCCCTGCGTGGTTTTGATATCGTGGGCCGCTACGGCGGCGAGGAGTTTTTGCTGGTCCTTAACCGCGCCGATCTGCCAACTGCCCGCATGGTGGCGGAACGTATTCGCTCCCGTATCGCTGCTACTCCCATTGATTTACCCGAAGCCCTGCTGGATGTCACCATCAGTATGGGTGTCGCCACGGTTCAGCCCGACGAGGATGTGAATTCCCTGGTAGAACGCGCCGACCGCGCCCTTTATAATGCAAAGGAGAATGGAAGAAACCAGGTCGCGCTTGCCGAATGATATTATTGGGAATTGATACTGGCGGTACCTTCACCGACTTCGTGCTGGTCATGAACCAGCAATTAACTATCCACAAGGTTTTATCCACCCCTCATGCGCCGGAACAGGCGATTCTACAAGGTATCGACGAACTGGGTCTTGATTCGCGCAGCAACGATGACGTGTTTATCGTCCATGGTTCCACCGTGGCTACCAACGCGGTGCTGGAAGGCAAGGGCGTTATCACCGCTTTTATTACCAATCGCGGCATGGGCGATATGTTAACGTTGGGCCGCCAGGCACGCCGTGAACTTTATAACCTGCAACCCCGTCCCGAACCGCCACCGGTTCCCCGCAACTATTGCCTGGAAACCGGCGGCCGATTGTCGGCCGATGGCGCTGTCATCGAACCATTAACGTCGCAGGATTTGCAGCAACTCAAACAGCAGTTACAAAAGCTGCGGCCCGACGCGGTCGCCATTAATTTGTTGTTTTCGTTTTTGAACGATGAATATGAGAAGCAAATAGAATCCGTTATCGATGACGGCATCTTCGTATCGCGTTCGTCCCGCGTGCTACCGGAAATCAAGGAGTATGAACGCGGCACCACCACCTGGCTCAATGCTGCAGTGGGGCCAGTGGTGCAGGGATACCTGCAACGATTGGCGGAAGGTGTGAAACAACGATTGCCCGATAGCGAGCAGCATCGTACATATATTTCTGTTATGCAAAGTTCCGGCGGCACTATTGCCGCAGCACAGGCTGCACAGCAAGCGGTGCAATTGTTGTTGTCCGGTCCGGCTGGTGGGATGGCGGGCGCACAGTTTGTGGCTGGCTGTTCCGGTGTTACCCGGTTATTGACTTTTGATATGGGAGGCACTTCCACGGACGTCGCCATGATCGATGGCGAACTGCAACTGACCTCCGAAGGTTATATTGGATATTATCCGGTCGCGGTGCCCATGGTGGATATGCATACCATTGGCGCGGGCGGCGGTTCCATTGCCACCGTTGATGAAGGCGGTTTACTGCAGGTTGGTCCGCAATCAGCGGGTGCGGACCCAGGCCCCGCCTGTTACAGCCGCGGCGGTACTGAACCGACGGTGACTGATGCTAATTTAATACTGGGCAGGTTGCGGGCTGATGCTTTTCTGGGCGGCGACATGACACTGGACATTGATGCCGCACGTACCGTCATAACGTCTTTGGCGCAACAGTTGGGATTGTCCGATGAAGCAATGGCCGAAGGTATTATACAACTGGCCAATGAACACATGGCACGGGCGTTACGGGTGATGTCCGTGCAAAGGGGTATTGATCCGGCCAGGTTGACCCTGGTGTCTTTTGGGGGCGCCGGTGGTTTGCACGTGTGCGCATTGGCCGAAGCGTTGTCCATGTCGGATGCCATGGTCCCGGTTAATGCCGGCGTATTGTCCGCATTGGGTATGCTGGTGGCGCCACGTGCCCGGCATTTATCGCAATCCATCAGTGGCCTGTTACAGGATATCGACGAAACCGTGCTGGAGCAGGTATTCGCCGAGTTAAGTCAACGCGGTAAAGAGGAGTTGCGCCAGGAAGGACTGACTGACAGGGAAATTAACATTACCCCCAGCGTGGACGTGAGATACAAGGGCCAGTCCTACTCCCTCAACGTGCCCTGGCTTGGCCGTGAGAAGACCCTCGATACGTTTCACTTCGATCACGAACGTAATTACGGACACCGGCTGGACCAGGCCGTGGAGCTGGTGACCGCCCGCGTGAAAGTGTATGGCAAAACACTTCACCTCGGTGAATTCGAAAACTATCTGCGGCTATCGACTCGTGAGGGAACAACACCCTATGAACACGCGACCCTTTATGGCATTAGTCAACCGGTGCCGGTGTACGCACGGCAACAGCTTGGCGTGGATGCGTTGATTATGGGCCCGGCGTTGATCACCGAAACCGTTTCGACAACCTATGTTCAACCGGGTTGGCGTTGCCGGGTGGATTCAGTGGGAAACCTGATGTTAAGCAACGATGCGTAAAAAGATCGTTAGCGTTTTAGTAATTCCCGGATACCCTGTTCGCGGAAGCGCCGGTAATCATCCAGTATTTGTTGATGATCAAAGGCTA
>JASFMT010000334.1:0-4796 GCA_050117455.1 Gammaproteobacteria bacterium
AACATCGTATTCCTTAAATCCGGCCAGACGGCGCACCATCCCCTTGGCGGCACCAAAGCTTAGTGGACCGCCAAAATGGAATAACAGTATACGACCGGCGGCTTGCCTAAGTATTGTGGCTTCCTGTTCATTTAATGGCGCCTCTTCATCCGGTTCGGTAATGGCGGTAATGCTTTCAAGCTGAAGATCGGACATGCGCTTCAAAAACATAAAACTTGACATCACCATGCCGACAGCTACTGCCGTAATCAAATCAACGAACACGGTGATTACAAATACGGTAAACATCACAATGACGCCGGCCCGTGGTGCCGTGCGAATACGTTTCAGATAATCCCAATCGATGATGTCTGTACCGACTTTAATCAGAATGCCCGCCAGTACAGCATGAGGTATATGGCTTGCCAATCTGCCTGCCCCTAAAACGGCAACCAGCAACACCAGCGCGTGCAGAGTCCCGGAAATCGGTGTCTGACCACCGGCTTTCACATTGACAACGGTTCGCATGGTAGCGCCCGCCCCCGGCAGTCCGCCAAACAGTCCGGCAACAGCGTTACCAACTCCCTGGCCGATCAGCTCCCGGTCAGGTTCATGATAGGTACGCGTCATATTATCCGCTACCAGTGATGTCAGCAACGAATCGATCGTCCCCAGCAATGCAAGCACAAACGCCGATTTGATCATGTCAATGATCAGTTCCACTTCTATTGTGGGGAGCTGAGGACTCGGCAAGCCGCTGGGGATATCGCCCAAAACACTGACTTTACTACCGGTAAAAAACAATAGATAAGCGACAGTACCAGCGATTAGCGCCAGCAACGGCGACGGAATGATTTTGTTGATTCTAATCGGCAGGAAATACACGATCACCAGTGCGACTACACCCAGCGTTATCGCGCCCATAAGAGGATGCGCCAAATAATCCGGTAACGTCATGATAGATGCCACCGGATCACCGGCGGATTCATGCCCCAACAAAGGACCCATTTGCAGCAAAACAATGATGACACCGATGCCACTCATGAACCCCGATGTTACCGGATGGGGAACCAGGTTAATAAATTTGCCCAGCTTAAATACACCAAACAGCACCTGAAAAAGCCCGCCCAACATCACCACGGTAAACGCCAGTGCCGCGCCGGTTTGCGGATCGTTGGGGTACAAACTGGTATACTGAGTGAAAATCGCGGCCATTACCACTGTCATCGGGCCGGTGGGACCGGAAATCTGCGCCGGCGTGCCACCAAACAGTGCCGCAAAAAAGCCGACAAAGATAGCACCGTAAATACCGGCAACGGGTCCAGCGCCCGACGATGTACCAAACGCCAACGCCAGCGGCAAAGCCACAATCGCCGCGGTCAATCCACCGTAAATATCGCCACGAATATTCTTGAAATGCAGACCATTAATAAAATTATTCATTAAAATGCACTAGACCTCAGATTGATGATCAATGACTGTCTGATCGAGGCACTAAGTATAGAGTAAACCAGTGCATTTTAGAAAGAACGGCTGGAATGGATATCAAACAACAAAAAGATAACCCACGACCGAGCACCAAAACAACGCGCATCGGGGAATTACAATCAAGAAATAAAAAAGGCCGAAACTCACCGGTTTCGGCCTATGATCACAGGATCAAATTTACAATAGCTAGTGACCAGGCTGTCGCGGCATGGCAAACGCCACAATCGGAACTGGTTACGATTTGTCCTGGTGGTTTACCGGTAGCGGTTGTGCCATCGTGACAACCCATACACACTGTCGGCGAGGTGAAACCGCTATGGCCAACAGCAAACGCCGAACCGCCTCCTGAATTCCACTGCTACAAATCAATGGCATCCAGCTCGCTGCACTGTCACAAACATTGCATTCCGAATGCGTCGTCACATGACCAGGGTATCCTACATGCTTATCTCATAGAACTGCGTCGTTGATGAAGGCCAGTCACAACAAAGGTTCACTCAAAAAATACCATCTGGCTAAACTGGCCATGGACACCTGTGATACAAATTGCACGGACACCGGATTACGCTCGAGGATGGCGCCCATTAACTCAATCACCACGCTATGAATTAATAGCCATTTATTTCGTATTGCAACAGCCGCACACCGGTAACACCACCACTGCCGCTGTCAACAAATGTGCCGGCGGGAACCAGCTTGCCATGGCCCTGGTATGCACCGATGTTGCTTGTATGCAAACAAGTTTCGTTACTGTTGCAAAGTCCATCATCGTTCCCAACGCCATCGCCAATCACCTCTACGGCATTTCTGAGAAATGTCGAGGAAGTTGCGTTTGACCACTCGTGGGTAATGACATTATCTCCTTGCGGCAGGTAAAGAACACCCATAAGCACTGCATCGCCATTATCACCGTCATCATCCTGCGCTAAACTCCAGTCCCAGATACGTGCATCCGGCCGCCATGTGCCGCCATTAGATAAGCAATCTGTTTCATCAAACGCAACATAGTTTTCACAAAGTGGCAGTGGTCCTTTGTGAGTCAATGACGGGAAAGGATCGCCATCCAGAGCCCAGACACGGAATTTATTTTCAAAGCTCCACCAATCGGTTATTCCAGTATACATGGCGCCGCCATTCAGATCGGATTGGTTCGCGTTGTCGTCAATAACCACTTTTCCAACCACCGAATTCGCAATCGAAACACCGGTTTTCAACAAGGCATCGGACTGTTGTCCCGTGTAGGTGATTGAACCATTAGCTCCACTATCCGAACAGGATATATCCACCAACCCCGGCGCAATATTTGTCCCCTGCACTGCACAGTCACTGCTTGCGTTGTTACCGACCTTCAGCAAACCGGTGAAATAATTATTATTAACATCTCTTAATAGCATACCTCGCCGGCTGTTATTAACAGCTACAATATTAGCTGCGGTATTATTACTTGCATTGTCCAGCAACAGAAGCGACGTATAATTATTTGTCGCAACGACATTTTGCATCACATTATTACCAGACATATTGAGCGTCAAGCCGCTCAATTTATTATTAGCCACCGTAACATTAACAAATGTGTTATCTGTCGAACCACTCATCAAAATGCCGCTGCCGTCAGCGTTACCACCATTATCATTGTTTACCGTAGTACTCCCTAGAAATCGGTTGTTGTTTGATCCCGTTATATAAATACCTGCATTTTGGTTATCTGCCGCCAACACGTCGACAACAGTGTTGTAATGAGAATTTTCCAGATACAAACCATGCGATATCGCCCCGGAAACCCTGATAGATTTCAATGCATTGTTACTGCTATTAAACAATGTGATGTTGTTGGCAAAGGCCGAATCCCTTACATGTACGTCCTTCATCACTGATGAAGTAACATTTTCCCAAAACACGCCGTTGGCGTTACCACCGGCATCTATCGCGCCTTCAATCCAGAGATAAGCCGGGCCTTTCGCGTAAACCACATCATCACTACCGTCACCTGATATACTCAGCCCGGGCTGAATAACCAGGCCGACCTTATTGGCGTCAATCGTATAGTCCGAAGCCGGATTGGCGGTTACCAGATAGATAACACTTTCGGAGTCCAAGGAACCTCCCGCGTTCGCAACACTCAATGAATTGGTCCACCATTTTCCCGTGGGAGTCTTGGCCACGGGCACACCAAACTGGTATATATTGACAGCGTTTTCCTTCCACTGCGTACTTGAAAAATCAATGAGCGAGGACAAAGCGGCGGTTGATGTCAGGCTCGTCGAAATAACTCTCGCGGTACCTGTGCTGTCATCGCAATGCCAATTTAGAGCGTCAAGATCGTCATCCGCTGAGACATTGGCACAACTGGAGACGCCTTCCAGAACGACGGCGCGCATCTCCCCACCGTGCAGGCAGTCGTTATAGGAATTACCAACACCATTACAGGGCGTATCGTCGGCAGCAAACCCGTTGCCGCCGTTGTTATTGACGTAATCGTTCCAGTTGGCGCCGTTATCAGGGTATAACGCCTCAACATTGGGACAAACGATGACGATATCCAGTACGTCAGTCGATGGAATGGTACCCGCACCATTGACAACCATACACTGCTGGGTACTCGTAACAGGTTGCGAGCTAACAGTTACATCATATGGCAGGAAGTCGTGTATCAGTGTGTTGAAAACAAAAGGACCGCCATTACCGGTAATCAACAGGTCGTCGCCACCGTTATTTTGCAGCGTCAGCGTCTCGCCACTGACCAATCCCGTCACCGTGACACCAACCTGATAAGTGGAACAGGATATGTTAACCGAGGAAATTTCATGATCGGTAACGGTACCGCTGCCACTCACGACAAGACAATCCTGTGATGGAGAACCAGGCTGAGCCTGAACTGTAACGCTATAGCCGTCACCGGACGTAATATTGGCAGAAAATTTAAAATCACCGTTAGTGGCAACCGAAAGATCATCCCCGCCATTGTTTTGCAGAACCAGGCCGGAACCTATTAATCCCGTCACTGTTCCTCCAACCGCATACGTATTAGTCGTGCAGTTAACCGAGACTGACGTAATGTCCTGGTCTATTACGCTCCCACTGCCATTAGTCACTTCACAGGTCTGACTGGGATCGGCGGGTTGTGTGCCGACTGTGACTTCGTAACCGCCACCTGATTCTACGGTATTCGCAAACAGGATTTCTCCATTAGCAGTTACCGCGAAATCATCGCCACCATTGTTTTGGAGCACCAGGCCGGAACCCTGAAGATCCGCGACGCTGCCGCCAATCGTGTAGGTATTGGTGGTACAGCTAACCAGTACTGACGTTATATTTTGATTTGCCGAGCC
>JASFMT010000335.1:0-4789 GCA_050117455.1 Gammaproteobacteria bacterium
CACTCGCCCCTGTCAAACGGGTGCTTTTGTTGGCTAAACGTGAGAATGTCTACTCAGCGTGGAGAAGTTTATGAGAAATCTGTTTTACCTGATAAAAGTATGTTTTGTGACCCTGGTATTTTTAGCCGGATGCTCCAGTACTCCGGAAGTGGTAGAAGAAGCCCCCCCACAGGAAGCGGCACCGGAACCGGTTGTTCAGCAACAGGAGCCCGTTGAGCCGGAACCCGCTCCGGAACCCAAGATGGTACTGGATACCATTTTTTACTTTGACTACGACGACGCGACGGTACAACCCAGTGCCCGTGAAATAATACGAGCCCATGCCGAGCGCCTGATGTCAAATGCAGAATCTATTCGCATTGAAGGTTATGCCGACGAGCGCGGCACTGAAGCTTATAACAGAGAACTGGGACAACGTCGTGCCGAAGCCGTTCGCGACATACTGGTATCAATGGGCGTCGATTCGGGCCAGATTGAAACCGTCAGCTACGGGGAGTCAAACCCACTGGTTGTCGGCAGTGGCGAATCCGCCTGGCAACAGAACCGCCGGGTTGAACTGAAGTAGAAAATAGCAAATTAACTAAACCGGAGCCCGCAAAACCTTTGCTGGCCCCGGTTTTTTATTGCTGATGAGTTTGTCCATTTATACGGCAAGCAATAAAAACCTGAGACATATCCAGCTATCGATTGCGCTACCTACAGTCCCACCCACCTGTTACCGAGGCTGAAATGAAATGTGACGCTAATAGCTATCGTGGCAAACATGAATAAACCGTTTCAGCTTAACTTATCTTCCCTGGTGATAACAATGATCAACGCCGTTTTGTGAACCAGCGCACATCCCGTTCACCTGCAAACGCGTTATTAAATGTATAGCGTTCATGAAAAGAGGCAGTAAACTCCCATGACATCAGTGCACCATGCAGCAATAATCAATGAGCAACGTAAATTTCCTCGCTTTGACATTGAGATACCGGCCAGTATCCGGTTGAAAGACCGCGTCTACTACCAGGGAAAAACCAATAACATCAGCAGCAACGGCGCTTTTATAAAATACAGCGCCGACACAAAGATTACCGGCGATACCCATTGCATATTGACGCTATATGTCGAAGGCAAAGCCTGGATCGACGAAATAAAAATCAAGTGTGTTTCCAAGCCTGCAAGGGACGGTGGCATTGGACTGGAATTCAAAACCATGTCGGCGGATGACTTTGTCAATTTTGTTTTCCTGCTAACCAGCGAAGCTCCAGATGCTGACGACCTGTTTGCCGAACTGAGAGACAACCCTGGCGTAGAGCTGGTTAACGAAATCTGATCAAAATATCAGAGTTGGGGATTTCATTTTAAAAGCAAGCTGGGGAATTCATTTTAAACGCAAAGAGTATCTTGCTGACCCATAGCCGGTAAACTGTTTTTGACGCGCATCCTGTTCGCACACTGCCGTTGGGTGCCATCACGCTTTTGTTAACCCTCCCTCAAACCGCTGCCCGCCCAATGGGTTGATTTTAACCTAATCAGCTGTGAATCAACCTGGAGGTGGCCTACCCTAACCAATCGACGGATATGCTAAAACTTTAGTCATGCCAGGTGATCTATATGTTTATCAGCGCTATCATGTCGGCATAAAAACATTTAGTGTCTATAAGGTTTTAATCAGGACATTTTACTGAAACAGTAAATGACCCATTCTCCTACAAAGATTGTTCTCATTGGCGCCGGGATCATGAGCGCCACGCTGGGGATATTGCTCCGAAAGCTGCTGCCGGATGCACAGATTTCGATCTACGAGCGACTGGACAAGGTGGCCGCCGAAAGCTCAGACCCCTGGAACAATTCCGGCACCGGTCACTCCGCCTTTTGCGAGCTAAACTACACTCCCTACCACGATGGCAAAGTTGATATCAGCAAAGCATTGACCATCGCTCAGCAGTTTGAAATCTCCAAACAGCTCTGGGCTTACCTGAAAGAACAGGAGTATGTGCCGTATGACATCGCCTTTATAAACAAGATTCCCCATTTGAGTTTCGTCTGGGGTGACGACAACGTGGCGTTTCTCAAGGAACGCTATAAAGCCATGCAAGCGGTTGCGATGTTTCAGGATATGCAATTTTCCTCGGACCCAGAGCAAATCTCACGCTGGATACCGTTAATGATGCAGGGCAGAAAAGTCGACACACCTATTGCGGCCACCCGAATGGACGCGGGTACTGACATCAATTTTGGCCTCATCACCCGAAGTATGATCCACTATCTGCAAACACAGGGAAATGCCGCGGTAAACCTGGGGCACGAAGTGATAGATTTTTCACGCCGGGAAGGCGGGCAATGGCACCTTGAGGTCAAAGATCTTGCCAGTGACGAACGCAAGGTGATCGCAGCCGACTATATCTTCATTGGTGCCGGTGGCGGCACGCTGCCGTTGCTGGAAAAAACGGAAATTGACGAAGCGGAAGGTTATGGCGGCTTTCCCATTAGCGGCGAGTTTTTACAGTGCACCAACCCGGATGTGATTCAGCAGCACAACGCCAAGGTCTACGGCAAGGCGGCTGTCGGTTCACCGCCCATGTCCGTGCCCCACCTGGATACACGCGTCATCGATGGCCAACGAACACTGTTTTTCGGACCTTACGCCGGCTTTACCACAAAATTCCTGAAAAGTGGTTCCTACCTTGACTTACCCCTGTCTATCGAAATGCATAATGTCTGGCCCATATTGTCCGCGGGAATGAATAATATCGAACTCACCAAATACCTTATCAAGCAGGTCACCCAGTCAGACGAAGAACGCTTTAACGAATTACTGACCTATTATCCCACCGCCAACGTCGAAGACTGGAAATTGACCGTTGCGGGCCAACGTGTGCAAATCATCAAAAAAGACAAAGACGCGGGAGGTGTACTGCGCTTCGGTACCGAGATTGTGTGTTCCGGCGACGGCTCGGTTGCCGCATTGCTGGGTGCCTCGCCCGGCGCATCGACTTCCGTTTCCATTATGTTGGAAGTGATCAGCCGGATGTTCCCCGAACAATCCAATACCAAATCCTGGCAAAACACCCTACGGGAAATGATACCCAGCTATGGACAGTCATTGATTGAAGACGGGGAGCTATGTTTGACAACGAGACAGCGAACCAGTGAGCTATTGCAGTTGTAACAATGTCACCAATTAAGTTTTGTTATTAATTACACTCCCAGGCAAGCGGCCTGGATGAAGCCTGCAATATTCTGGTTACCTTAGTATGTATAGCAACCAACCCCGGATTCCGGTTTCCTTCATCCGAGCTACGTCAGATAGCCTGAATGACGCTCGCGTATTCCAGGATTATTTTTTATCCTATTGCCCCTTTCAATTTTTCACCAAACCCGCTTCGCGATAATAACGTAGCGCACCGGAATGCAGGCGATCAATGGGTACCTGTTCCACCGTGTTCTGTGCCGTGGTATAGCGTCCTTGCTTAAGACGTTTAGCCAGGGCTTTTTCACCTTGATGGATCGCGCGTGCCAGCCGAAACACTACGTCATCCGGCAAATCGGGCCTCACTAAAATCAATGACCACAATCCCACAGAGTCGATTTGCTGATTCTGTCCTTTGTATGTCCCTGCCGGCACGGACATGGTTTTTAAATGAGGATGCCTGGCCAGTATCTGTTTAATCTGTTGTGATGAGGGTGGAATAAAACGCGCGCCTTGCGCACTGTTGGCAACTTTAACAAATCCCGGCCAGCCAATCCCCGCACCCCATAGTGCGGCTACTTTCTTTTCCAATACCAGGCGTGGTCCGTCAGCCGCCTTGTCCAGGATTACCTGTTCAAACTCGCGGTCCGGCTTCAAGCCAATGCCATCAAGCACATCACCGACGAGAATCCGCAAACCGGAAGCGCGGGTACCAAACGCAATGGGCTTTCCCGTAAGATCAGCGATGGTTTTATAATTTGAATCTGCAAGAACCACAAACATACCGGGATTGGGATACATCACCGATAAGACCTTAAGGTTAGCGGGATCGCGGCCTATTCCGTCCAATGCCTGCCGCGCTGCGTTACCTTCTACCTGACCTATATCGATCTTGCCCTGCTCGAGAAATGGCAGGTTTTGCTTGCTGCCTTTGGTTGCGATGTCTTCCACGTGCAAACTGGAATCTGTCGCATTAATCACTGCCGCCAGATTCTGTCCAAACAACTGGAAACCACCACCTTTGGTAGCAGTGCCTAATACAACCTTCGTGGCGGTCGTATCGGCATAGGCTGATCCAGCCAGCAGCGCGCCAAAAACAACCAATAAACATATAATGCCAGGGGAGATTATTCGCAGTCGAAGCGCCATGGCCTGTTCCTCCAGTCCCAGTCTGTACTCATTAAGGATAGCAGGTACTTTTGACAACGCTTATTGGGAGATTGCAATATTATTTTAGCTGCGCCACCCATATTCTTTTTTCAACGATGCGGGTGATGGGTAGTTTTAATTGCGCCAGAGCAAAGAAAGCATACAAAATTCAGGTTATTCTACGACGTATTGATGAATACTCCGGAATCCGGTTCCCTTCATCCGGGCTACGTCATTTAAAATTATCACAACTCTTGAATATCTGTGGCCAACGACAGGTCCGTGGCAAACAGTACACCGCGATGGTTCATATAGGTAGAGTCCCTGCGGTTTAAATCAAGCGGCTGTCCATGAAAATCAGTAGCAACGTAGCCAAGTTCCAGAAACAGTGCGGCACTCGCGGCAAAATCCCACAGACTACCCCCACCCTTTTCCGGTTTCGGCATTTTGAAATACACCGCC
>JASFMT010000336.1:0-4782 GCA_050117455.1 Gammaproteobacteria bacterium
GGAAGCCCCACTGGTGATGGGTATCGTTGATGCCTTTCAGGATGCCGGCCTGCGCTGCTTCGGGCCCTCCAAAGCCGCGGCGCAACTGGAAGGTTCCAAATCCTTCAGCAAGGATTTTCTTGCCCGGCACAATATACCTACGGCGACCTATCAGACCTTTACCGATATCAAAGCCGCGATTGCTTATCTTCGATCACAAAGTTTTCCCATTGTGGTTAAAGCCGATGGCCTGGCCGCCGGCAAGGGCGTCATCATTGCGCAGGATTTTGCGCAGGCTGAGGCTGCCGTACAGGACATGCTGGCGGGAAACAAATTTGGCGAAGCGGGACACCGGGTCGTTATCGAGGAATTTCTCCAGGGCGAGGAAGCCAGTTTTATCGTGATTGCCGACGGTAAAAACATCATACCCATGGCGACATCACAGGACCATAAAGCCCGTGACGATGGTGACACCGGCCCCAACACCGGCGGTATGGGAGCGTATTCTCCAGCCCCGGTAGTTACTCAGCAGATCCATGACCGCGTCATGAAAGAAATCATCGAGCCCACCATTAACGGCATGGCTCAGGAAGGTCATTCTTACACCGGCTTTCTTTACGCCGGCCTGATGATCGCCGCTGATGGCACCGCCAGGGTACTGGAATACAACTGCCGCTTCGGAGACCCGGAAACACAACCCATCATGATGCGCATGCAATCAGACCTGGTAGAACTTTGCGATGCAGCCATCGACGGCAACCTGGCGGGCGTCTCAACGCAATGGGACCATCGCGCCGCGGTGGGCATCGTGATGGCGGCGGGCGGTTACCCCGATGCGTATCACAAAGGGGACGTCATCGAAGGTTTACCGGCCGTGGGCGAAAACGAAGACCAGCGAAAAGTTTTTCATGCCGGCACCCAGGACGTTGACGGCAAGATTGTCACCAACGGCGGACGTGTATTGTGTGTTGTCGCATTAGGAGACAGCGTGCAACAGGCGCAACAGTCCGCTTACCAGTGGGTGAACCAGATTCACTGGCGCAACGCCTATTATCGCCGCGATATCGGTCATCGCGCCATTGCCCGCGAGCAAAACTAACAGGCCCGGCGATCTCACGAAAGATCCCGGCTCAACGCATTAACCTGTAATCAAAACAGACAAAAGATAAAGGAAACGACAATGAGCAAACCTTTCGTTGCCATTTTAATGGGTTCCGATTCCGACTTGCCCACCATGCAAGCTACCCTGGATGTGTTAAAAAAACTTAACGTTCCCTTTGAAGTGAAAATCACTTCCGCTCATCGCACGCCGCAGCGTACCCATGAATACGTTAACGACGCAGACCAGCGCGGTTGCGCCGTGTTTATTGCCGCCGCCGGTTTAGCAGCACACCTGGCAGGCACCGTGGCGGGGTTAACGGTAAAACCCGTGATTGGTGTTCCCATGGAAGGGGGTCCGTTAAACGGACAGGACGCCCTGTTGTCCACCGTGATGATGCCCGGCGGCATTCCGGTGGCGTCCGTGGCCATCGGTAAAGCAGGCGCCAAAAACGCCGCTTACCTGGCCGCCCAGGTAATGGCACTGTCCGATCCGGAGCTGACGCAACGTCTGATTCAGGATCGCAAAGACAATGCCGAGGCCATTGCCAAAAAAGACGCCGAGCTGCAAAGCTCGCTGTAACATCCCCTTTCGTGGTCAATCCCTGGAAAATCAAGCAGGCCGCTGACGTCGTTGTCAGCGGCGGCATCATCGCCTATCCCACGGAAGCCGTTTACGGACTGGGTTGTGACCCCTTCAATGACATGGCCGTGATGCGTCTGTTGCAGCTGAAACACCGGGCCCCGGAAAAAGGGCTGATCCTGGTGGCCGCCACCCTGGACCAACTGGAGCCGGTTATTACCATTCCAAATGACGAAATTCGGCGCAAGATCTCGGCCACCTGGCCGGGGGCCGTCACCTGGGTAGTACCTGCCCGCCCGGGAATATCGCCGTTGCTAACCGGCGCCCATCAAAGCCTGGCGGTACGGGTATCGGCTCATCCTGTCGTACAGGCATTGTGTCGAGAAATTGATCAACCTCTGGTGTCCACGAGCGCCAATCTGGAATCAGGGCCACCTGCCCGCTCTGCGTTGGCGGTGCGGCGTATTTTTAACCAACAAGTGGATTACATTGTCCATGGCACCGTAAACCGCGCCGCCAATCCCACGGAAATTCGCGACGCTCTGACTGGTCGCATTTTGCGACCGGCCTAGGAACGGCTGGCGTTCAGGTCCATCTTCCCCATTTAAGGTTCCACCTCCCTCACGTTTTCTATCCCTTTGTCCGTTATATATCCATTCCTGGAGGGTTGATCTGGCACTTGTAAGCGCTATATTAGTTTATAAGAGTTTTATTAATTACCGAATAACCATATTTTATAGGAGGTTACCAATGTCTTTCATTCCGAATTTTCCCCATGACGGTATCATTACGATCAATCGCGTTGTGCTGAAACCGGAATACACCGTGGACGACCTGCAGGAACGCGTCGCCATGCTGTGTGAAAACGTTAAAACCTACCATTCGGACACCGGCTTCATTGGCGGCCTGGTTGCGTTAAACAGTGGTCAGGTTTCCAACGAAGGCAGCACAATTGGACAGGCTGTGGAAAGCCCCATGAAAGACAAGGAAGCCTTGATCATCACTTTCTGGAAAACCTTTGAAGATCACGAAGAGTCGCACAAAAGCGAGACTTTCCAGCCGCTGTTCCAGGAAGTACTGGAGCTGTGTGAAAACGGTAACGAAGAAATCGCCTACAGCATGCTCTGGTCAGGTGCCGCATACAGCAAGGAACAGGCCGAAGCCGCACGGGAAGCCAAAGCCAAATACGCCTAGACTTCACTGCTAAAAAGTAACGAAACCTTTTCAGCAAATACCACGGGCCGGTCGCATGGCGACCGGCCTTTTTTTAGCACAGCGGTCATCCTTCCTTCCCCTGCGGTCGCTAAACCCGTTGAATTTGTGTACTATTTGCCTGCAGCAACGAGGTGAGGATAGGCAATGAGTGAGCAACACAACAACATCAACCTGGACGACATTAAAGATTACTACCTGGGGCTACAGGACCGGATCTGCAACGCCCTTGCGGAAGAAGACGGTAAGGGCAAATTTGCCGAAGATGCCTGGGAACGCGAAGAAGGCGGTGGCGGCAGAAGCCGGGTGCTTGCCGACGGTGAGGTGTTCGAACAGGCGGGCGTTAACTTTTCGCACGTCCACGGCGCCAACCTTCCCGCCTCTGCCACCGCGCACCGCCCGGAACTGGCCGGTCGCCAGTTTATCGCCATGGGCGTATCCCTGGTGATTCACCCGCATAATCCTTATGTGCCGACATCTCATGCCAATGTGCGTTTTTTCATGGCCACCAAGGAAAATGCCGATCCCATCTGGTGGTTCGGTGGCGGCTTTGACCTGACCCCCTATTATGCGTTTGCGGAAGACGTAGAAGCATGGCATCAAACCGCCAAACAGGCCTGCGATCCCTTCGGTGATGATGTCTACGCACGCTACAAAAAATGGTGCGACGAATACTTTTTTATCAAACACCGCAATGAAACCCGCGGCGTCGGCGGTTTGTTTTTTGACGACCTTAACGAAGGCGGTTTTGACCATTGCTTCGGTCTCATGAAAAGCATCGGTGATCATTACATCAAGGCTTACCGTCCTATTGTTGAGCGCCGCAAAAACACGCCCTACGGGGAACGGGAACGGGATTTTCAGCTGTACCGCCGCGGCCGTTACGTCGAATACAACCTGGTGTATGACCGGGGGACGTTATTCGGCCTGCAAAGTGGTGGCCGCACCGAATCCATTCTCATGTCATTGCCGCCCCTGGTGAAGTGGCGCTATAACTGGAAGCCAGAACCCGGCACGCCGGAAGCGGATCTTTACGACCATTACCTGCAACCGCACGACTGGCTGGGCCTGGAAAATTAACCGTTCAGGAAATTTAACCCGACACTGGGTTTACGATGCCGCGATCAACCCAACATTCCCGCAACGCCGTGCGCATCATTGGCGGCCAATGGCGTAACCGTAAACTGCGCTTTAGCGATATCCCGGAGCTGCGGCCAACGCCGGACCGGGTGCGGGAAACCGTGTTTAACTGGCTGCAAGACGTTATTATGGATGCCCGCTGTCTGGACTTGTTTGCCGGTAGCGGCGCCATGGGGTTCGAAGCGCTATCGCGGGGCGCCGACCACTGCCTGTTTATCGACAACCATCCGCAAAGTATCGAGGGCATCCAGAACAACCTGCATCAATTGAAAACCGAGGCGGGAGAAACCATGCTGGGTGACACGCTGCAGATATTAAAACGGTTACACGAATCCCCCGCCGACAAACAGTTTAACGTGGCCTTCGTGGATCCACCCTATGCCATGGATTGTGCCCTGCACTGTTGCCAACTACTGGTTGATCATGAGTGGCTGGCCGAACAGGCGTACATATATATTGAATCCGCAACGCCCGTGAGCGAGGACCAGTTACCGGACAAATGGCACTTACACCGGCAGAAAAAGGCCGGCCACGTCCACTATCATTTGGCCATCCAGCAAAAGTCGTGAGACTATTCATTTCTGCAACCACGCTGCCATTGAACGAGGGAATGTATGACGCAATTGACCGCAATTTATCCCGGCACCTTTGACCCCATCACCAAAGGACACACGGACCTGGTGGAGCGTGCCCTGCATTTGTTCGACAAGGTCATTGTTGCAGTGGCGGAGAACACCGCCAAGGCGCCGGTATTTTCCGCCAAAGAACGG
>JASFMT010000337.1:0-4766 GCA_050117455.1 Gammaproteobacteria bacterium
TATGGCATTTATTTGTACAGAGGTCAATATGCTGAAGTAGAGGGTAATACTGTTTCTGATAACGCTTACTCTACTACAAATGATACTGGTATTTTGTTCTTTTCTTTCCGTGATGGTACTGCCGTGAATAACAACCTCAGCTACATTTACACCGGAATTAGGTTTGCCTACAGTGCTGGTGGGCTTCATTCAGGCAACACTTTTTACCACGTCACGAGGCCAATTATCGGCGGTACTGCGTTTTAATCACTCTGTTAATTGAGCAATACAATTCCCTCATGAGCCCCCACTGATAAAAAGCAGTGGGGGCTCACTTTAATGGTGTTTGAAACTATAGAACGTTTTATTAGAGGTAACAGGGCTCAGAGATCAGTTTAAATGTAAGCCATGGATTGAATAGTAGTCGGTTACGTCGGTGCGACTATAAATGGTCTTGTCAAGACTGGTCTTAGTTTCGTTCCGTTGTTTATTATTGATACGGAATTGTTTCTGACTGCCGAATCAGGCTTCAAACTCAGCCGTATAATCCGCCATGGAAGCCTCAATGACTTTTTCAGCGTGTTCATGACCATAGACCTTACCCAGGGTAACTGGCTTCGCCTTGTATGTCGCAAAGTAATGTACCAGTTGGTCGACGACGGATTCCGGCAATTGCGATATATCGGTAACATCACCCCAAACACCATCACCTTTAAGTACGCCGATTAGCTTATCGTCAGCTTCGCCATCGTCCAGCATGGGTATTCCCCCCACAATGCGGGCAGTTAATAGAACCTGGCATTGACTAATAGAATGAGAGGACACAACACATATATCTAAGGGGTCGTTGTCTCCCCTGCCTGCTCCGTCCATTAACTTACAGACTTCGGGTCCAGCCAGAGTTTTCGGAATAAAACCATAAATGGAAGGTGGGCGCGACGACGACAATTGAGGCCGATCCACTTTTAAAAACCCCGAGTGTTTATCTACCTCGTATTTAATATGGTTAAACGGAGTGATTTCAACAAACACAGAAACCATTGATGGAGGATTTGGTCCGGTATCCAGGCCATGCCAGGGATGAGGTTGCCATTTTAAATAATTTTTACTCATTACAGACTCCTGATTAGCATAAAGCAGTATTGTAAATTTTTTCGAATAGTAAATGGTAGTTGGCGTCAGGTTCGAGTTAATCGAACCAACGCTTTATTCTTTCCCAGGCCTTGTCGTCGCTTTTCACATTGCCCTATTGGCGGGTTATTTTTCCATCTGGTGTTTAACCTTTTCCGCGCTATCTCGCCTTACTCATCGCTTCTTGCATAGATCGAATTTCCAGTTGGTTAAGCCGCTCTATATAGTTGGTGATATAAAAGGTAGAAGGTCAACTCTACTATTATATACCTCTTGAATTCTACCCTCTTTCGCCTATGAATGTAATTTTCGTTACGGTACGTTATTCGACTTGGCCCGCTTGCCCCTTTCTCCTGCCTATACCGGTAATTCGGCAAAACACGGTATATGATCATCGCTACACGACCAGCGTGCCCGCGAGCCCCAAAAGATCCTGGCTTGCGGCATAATGGGTGGATCGCTGTCGAGCGAGCCTGCGGGTATCACGATGCCGTTTAACTCCGGAACAAAGCGCGCAACCGAACTACCGCACTTGCTGCAAAACTGGCGCGCAAATCGTTCCGCTTGTGGAATTTTGTAGCGCTGCACGGCATCTTCACCATTGGTAAATACCAATTGGGCTTCCTCTAAAAATAAATTTGTTGCATGTCCTGCGCCGGAGGATTTTCGGCACCGAGAACAGTGACAATGATAAAATCGCGTCGGTTTTCCAGTTGCCTCGTACTGAACCTCACCACACAAACAACTGCCTTGCAGTTTTACTTTATCCATAGCTATTTCCTGTGACATTTTTAGTTGGGATCTATCCCCTTATTATTACATTCTTCGCGTCGTACCGTGATAGACCAACAGTAATATCCGGTTGCGGCCGGCATATGGCGATGGCCCCTACTCAAAACCCTGGTCAATTTTCGTTTCTGTCGGGGAAAATTGAAATCCACTGCCTGACTGATCCACGACCATGGAGATCTCCCACAAAGAATACCGGTGACGTATCCGGCGGCTCGCTCAAAGATGCTCCGTAGTGGCTTCCGACCCACGAGTTACTATAACCGGCAAGTCCAAGCAGGGTTGGAAATATCTGAAAATGGCTCGTCTTGTCGTAATTGGTCATTTGAACCGACTTAAACGTTTTCATGATTGCCGCGTCGTTGGAGAATACCATCATAGGCACAATACCTTCGAAGCGATTGGCGCGCGGCCTACAATGCGTGGCCAACGTTCCGTCGTCAACGATATTTTGGCCATGATCACTGGTATATACAATGACATAGGTCTGATAATCCCCGTTTTCGGATAGCAGGTTTTTAAACCAGTCATCAACACTCCAACGTATTCCATTCATAAATGAATTTAACGATTTTTTTCTATCATTCATCGGTTCACCTTGCTCAAGCGCCGGAGTGAAAATATTGTACTCTTTGGGATAACTCCTGAAGTATGGGAAGTGATTACCGTATTTATTAAGCATAACAAAGGTCTTGCCGGGTCGCTTGAGAAATTCCGCTAATTTCTCAAGAGCCACTCTGTCACTTTCGTAGGCGACTTTCTGGCGAGTTCTGAATATTTCATCAACGAAAGAAGCTTCGTGTTCATTCATAAAATTCTGGTAGTTTGCCCACTCCTCGGCACTCTGGGCATCCAGGTAAACATTGTAATACCCCGCCCTCCTGGTGAATTGCCAGATCGAAGGCTTTTTCAGGGTCATTTGATTCTGGTCTGGAATCTCCTCTTTTGTCGCACCCGTCCTGAGTATGAGATTGGAATAATCACTGCAGTTTGAAGATGCAGCGGCCAAGCCATAATTCACGACGCCAGTTTCCAGGGAACTAAGATAAGGTGTCGTGTCTTTTTCGTATCCATTGACTCCTAAAATGTCCGCACGGATACTTTCATCCACAATGAGGACAATTTTTTCAACCTGTGCATCTAAAGCATCTGAGTAAGTAACCTTAGATCTTTCTCCATCATAAACGTTACTTAGGCCGGCCAACACAAGCATTGACGGAACCCTGAAAAAAGAAGGATATCGATCAAAAAGGCCATGACTATATTGCATACCAATAACAATAAATATTAGCGCACTTACCGGAACAAAATAGAACTTCCCAGGAATACCCAATTTTAAAAGATCGGGTAATCGCTCGGCGAAAATAGCAACTGGAATAAGAATTATTAAAAAAGGGAGTACAGCTAAGCCATAATTCTCTACAACTTCCCAAAACCACCATTGAAAATACCCCACAATCATATCTGCGGTTTGGAAATCAATAGGCGCGTTTGCGATATTGAAGGAACCAATATTAAAGAGAAAGAAAAACAGAAAAATGGGCAACGTGATTTTTCTTAAAAGGCCGCGACCGCTAAAAAATAGAAAGAATACCCCTAGCAGACTCCAGAAAAATAAAATTAATGACAGACAAAACTCGACTACCCTGCCTTGATTCCACATAAACCGAAACGGGTAAAAAAAGTCATAGAACAGACTAAATTCTACGAGCAATAGAATAGCAACCGCCCCCACGGAAAGAGTCATTTTTAGTTTTGAGTTAGACACGATAATTGCGTTTCGTTTAGTTATCAAAATACCACATCAAATTTTCTAATTATAATTCCTCGTTCGCCTTATTTAAAAAACTAAGGAAATCCATTTTATTGCTTTGATACAACATGAGGCGATCACATAAAAAGTTCTCTTTAATTTCTTGAGCTGGTTTTTATCTATTGGTGGGTGTCCTATATATTTTGAAATGCCTGAAGTTCAATATTATTATCGGCAAATCCCCTGACACCTAGAAGCTCTTCTGAGACGACGTATTCGATCTGCTGAATATTATCGTCAACACCTTTCAACCCCTGGGGCCGAACAATGGTTGTTGCAATATCGAGCAGTATGTCATGCAGGTTTGCGAAAAGACTCCTTCATAGTACCCGTTAGCTGATAATTTTTATCCGTCTTGTTCGTCGCATAAGCCTGTAAATCATATAAAACATGAAAGGCACTACCCTTTTATGCAGCATAAAGAACTCAGCCATAATCCAGTTCCCGTAAATATTTTTCTACCTAATGCTCCGTAAACCACTTGCTATATCCTGGTATTACAGGCCTGACCCATTTAGATGCATTTTGAAATTCGAAGTTGGCGCACATGCATTATTCTAGTGCAAAACGCGCCAGACTAGAAATCACTAACACCATCTAAACTATTTAATTACATTAAAAATCAATAGTTTATCGGGATAATAGTATTCTGGCAAGTCATATGCAATTGACCGGGCGGTTACCTTTATTAACAGGTGAATACATTCGATATCTGTGCAAACTACATTAATAACTGAGAGGCAAATTATGTCGTATTTAGAACCAACAGAGTTTGTAAAAAAAATGGTAGACGCGGGGGAGTCCAAAATTTACATGTCAACGAAGGACACCTTCATTCGCGCTTTTATGGCGGGCGCTGTACTTGGGCTTGCCGCAATATTTGCAATCACCGTTGCAGTTAAAACAGGTTCCCCATTGGTGGGCGCACTACTCTTCCCGGTGGGTTTTATCATGTTATACCTGATGAAATTTGACCTGTTAACCGGGGTTTTCACCCTGGTTCCCCTTGCCTGGCTTGATAAACGGCCTGGCGCCACAGTCGGTCAAGTTCTAC
>JASFMT010000338.1:0-4753 GCA_050117455.1 Gammaproteobacteria bacterium
CTGGCGCCGGTACAAATCGGCCTGGGCCGCATAAAGCCAGTAATAATCCGCCAAACCCTCGTCCGCCTGAATACTATCAATTAACGCCAGACCGGCCGCGGGACCGTCACGCATTGCCACCGCCACAGCCCGGTTGAGACGAATCACCGGCGAAGGTTCCAGCGCCAGCAGGCGATCATAAAGCGCGACAATCTGTGGCCAGTCCGTTTGTTGCGGCGTGCTGGCTTCGGCATGAACCGCCGCAATGGCCGCCTGCAGCGTGTAAGCGCCAAACCGGCCCGAGCGCAGCGCCGCTTCAACGAGCATTATTCCTTCCCGCATGAGGTCCTGATCCCACAGGTTTCTATCCTGATCTTCCAACACAATCACGTCACCATTGGCATCCGTGCGAGCGGCTCGGCGGGATTCATGCAGTACCATTAATGCGAGGAGACCCTGCACTTCCGCCTCCGGCAGCAGACCAAGCAGCAATCGGCCCAGGCGAATCGCTTCGTCCGACAAATCGACGCGCGTGACGGAATCACCCGATGACGCCGAGTACCCTTCATTGAACATCAGGTAGATCACCTGCAGCACGGTGTGTAAGCGTTCCGGCAATTCCTGCTCCCCCGGGACTTCATAGGGAATGCCGGCTTTCCTGATTTTTGATTTCGCCCGGACGATGCGCTGAGCCAGTGTCGTGGGGCTGACCAGGTAAGCGCGCGCGATTTCTTCCGTGGTCAGGCTGCAGACTTCGCGCAGCGTCAATGCCGAACGTGCCTCGGATGAAAGTGCCGGATGGCAACAGGTAAAGATGAGCCGTAGCTGATCGTCCGCAATGGATTGTTCATCCTGTTGGGCGGGATCGTCGTCCAAATTGACAAGTTTTTCCTGGACCGCCTCCAACGTCGTATCAGACTTTGCATGCCGACGGATGCGGTCTATCGCCTTGAAGCGTCCCGCCGAAACCAGCCACGCGCGTGGGTTCTCCGGCATGCCTTTTTTCGGCCATTCCTCCATGGCAGTGCGAAACGCATCATGCAACGCATCCTCTGCCAGACTAAAATCGCCAAGCAACCGAATCAGCGTCGCCAGAATTCTCCGGGATTCGATTTTATATAACTGGTCCAGGGTTTCGTTCAGGTGTTCCATGAGAAAATCGATCATGCAATAGACGGAAGTATCACATTTGTTCAATCAACCAGGCGTCGTAATTACGAGTTTGCGCATGATCGGCGGTTAACGGACATTGGACGGCCCTGTTTGAGTCCGTATATCCCGGATAAAGAGGGGCCAATATAACCATTAAAGTCTAGTGGATTTGACAAGGCAAACATCGCAGTGACTGTTGCTAGTGTAGCAAGTTCAGAAAGTTCTCACATCAACTCGTTCAAATTAGAATTTATTTACCGGATTATTTAGGGGAATTTTTCGAATATCCGATTTGAAGCGTGCATAACGAATAACTGTTACTTACTGTGCGGCAAATATTCAGGAAGACCATGGGAGCAGACAACGACAAATCACGCCAGCCCAGAGCTCGCTCGTATCAGCTATTTGTATTGAGAGTTTCTGCTATCGGCAATTAGCGGAAGCTGGGAGTAAGCTAATCAAACTTTATCAAATCCAAAAAGCGGACGCCCGTCATTGTACAAAATTAAATCCCTCTGAAAATCATATAGCCAGCCTCCTGTAGCACACTCCTGCAGGAGTGCTAAGCTGGTTGTTCTCAACCAATCCAGCCACTACAGGAGACGGCTATGTCACTTTACTGCGCTATTGATCTTCACTCAACCAATAATGTACCTGTTGTCATTGACAAAAAGGACAATATCCTTTTCCAAAAACGTTTGCCGAATCATCTAGCTACGGTGATTGACGCACTCACACCTTTTAAAAAGGATCTGCATGCCGTGGCGGTAGAATCCACCTTTAATTGGTATTGGCTCGTTGACGGTTTGGCTGACAATCAATTCAACCCTGTCCTCGTACATCCACCCGCTGTCGCACAATATGAAGGTATTAAACATACTAACGATCATTCTGATGCCTTTCACCTGGCGCATCTCATGCGCTTAGGGATCTTGCCTACTGCCTATATCTATCCCAAAACAGAGCGGGCTGTACGCGATATGCTGCGCAAACGCCTGCAATTGGTTCGGCACCGTGTTACCCACATGCTCAGTGCGCAAAATCAAGTGTGGCGCACGACCGGCCTGAAAGTTGAATCTAAACGCTTCAAACAAGTCGACATGTCCTTACTTGACCTAGTAAATGATAAGCACGTTAAAATGGCGATCCAATCCAACCTTGCTATCATTCACACGCTCAACGAACAAATCGACGTATTAGAAAACACGGTACTTCAATACGCCAAAATCAAACCTGAATTTATATCGTTGCTCACGATCGACGGTATCGGTGATATCCTTGGTATGACTATCATGCTCGAAGTGGGCGATATTCAGCGTTTCCCATCGGTCGGACAATTTGCCTCTTATGCCCGTTGCGTCGATAGCCGTCGCAGCAGTAATGGTAAATCTAAAGGCAGTAACAACCGTAAAAACGGGAACAAATACTTATCATGGGCCTTTGTCGAAGCCGCACACAGCATTATTCGACACAACAAAACCGCGCATAAATTTTATCAACGCAAACGCGCTCAAAAAAATGGCGCACTTGCGACGAAAGCCCTCGCCCATAAAATGGCGCGCGCGGCTTACCATGTTATTCGAAACCAGGAGTCATTTAATATGTCGCTTCTGTTTCGTTAACCGGTTGAATGGTAGTGTAAGCCACTAAAGGGGACTCGTTAACAACCATCCCTCCGAATGGAGGCACTATCATTCTGACTTACAACCTCGGTTGTCTGATACGCCTGCGTCGTGAGCCACGGGTAGACTGGAAACCAAGTGAATCGGTTAACCATAAACTCTGTGATGAACACACATGGACACGACACAGTACCAATTATTTTCTGGGCCTCCTTAGAGGCAGGGGCTGGTACCTATTTACCATCATCGTTTTGGTATCTGCCTTGATCCTGATGGGTGTCTGGTGCGGATCAGTTCCGTTTCCCTTTTTTGAATCGTATTGGGTGCGTTTTTCGACCACCGTTGTTTCTTTGAATGCATTTGAATATGTAATAATTTAGTATTGCCTGTTGACAACTACTGGCTAATGGGCGTCCCCTTTATCCTCAGCTATATGTCGAGTAACGACAGAAGCAGAAGCTCAGGACTGCCGACAAAACACTATTGGTCACTATAAAACAGACTTTCGAAGTATGAACTGGTATCTAGGCCAGTATGCCGAAACTTTAACAACTATATAATACTATCCTTATACCGTTCGTCTCCGGTAGATATCATAGGTTAAGTTATCGTCCTTCGTTGTTAGAGCTGTAGCCTCTGATTTTTTTAGGGTATTCTTGTGAAACATACAAACTTACATCGCGCAGTATTCGTTTGCAGCAATCTTAGACCGCCTTTAAAATTAACCACTTCACACGTAAGTGGCTGGTTTGTAATTTGGCTAACAGCTACTAATGAACAAAATGCAATTTCTTTATCGAGTTTTGTTAATTTCACCTCACAGCCATCATTGTGTTTCTGTAAAATAGTTTTAGTAAAACTATAGTTGTTAACGGGATTTTTCCAAAAAGCAGTAACTTCACATGCCTGTGAAGATATTTCTACCGGGTTGTCAAAATTAACTTCTACCGCGTATGTGGCACTACTTAGAACCATTATCAATATACTGACCAATGTTTTTTTCATAAAATTTTCCCTTTGATATTAGGTTAGTTCGATTTATGAGTGTCCCTCAACGCACGGGGTCGTGGGTAAACTAAAGTTTCCCTTCCTTAAAACAGTGGCTGCATTGAATATATTGAAGTGTTTCTAAAATTGGTTCAAGCTGAATTTTACGAAAATGCTTACTTGAACTGTCGTTACATCAATATCGAGTTTGCTCATACTTCGTTCAGAATCGGCTATGAAATACTTTTATTAATTCGAACAAATGGCAAACGTACAGCATTTGGTGAAAATCGATTTCACGCGTAACCATCTTGGGTCTCCTACCGCAGATCAAGCCACTCATACCCATTTACTCCAACAATCTTAGTGCATCCACGAGTTGTCTCTTTAAACGAACTTTGGGCGTCTAGAAGGAACGAGAGCAGCCGCTTTTTTCCCGTTGCCGCATAAAGCTAGCTACATAACGCTGTAAGACTAGCTCACGATTAAAACGCGATATTGAATCAAGCATGAATTACCCAATGCCGAAATGGAGGACAATGATCTATCCGTCTATGACGTCACACGTAACTATATTGGGTATTTAGTTCTTGGTTATGAGCACAGTAAGCATCGATCCGTGTGGTATGGATATTGACATAATGCGCGTTATGCGTAATAGGTCATTGATTATGCGACGTTTAATATTGCGCCTTTAAACACTATAGCCAACGTGCTGGACATCGCCAGCCCATCCAAAAATCGATGAAACAAGCTGACGCTTGGGGCGATATTCCTGCCAGGATGAGTCGCTGCCAGATCTCCATCAGCAACCTTAGTGACAGATCTGAGTGATTGGGTGCCTTTCTATCACTGTCTCAGTGCGGCCAGTTCCGGGCTCTCGTCTATAACTCACGAGCCCTTCAGTAAATCAAAAAGCAGACATTCGCGTTTCGCGAGTAAATAGTCACAATGCAGCGTTAGCGGAAATTAGAAAATGCTCACTGAATGACTGCAAATTGATTACATGCGGA
>JASFMT010000339.1:0-4748 GCA_050117455.1 Gammaproteobacteria bacterium
TGATCTGTTCCAGATCGATCACCAGCCGGTGTCCATAGCGAGAAGTGGGATTCAGTAGAAAAGCGTTGGGCACCACCGCGGACTTCATGTCCAGCACGATACGCAAATCGTTATCGTTGTGTGTTGCACTGCGGATACCCTTGACCAGGCTCCTGTTGTAGTCCAGCGCTGTTACCGGCCTGGCAAATGCGGTGTTTTTAAGATCGATAACAACCCGGTAGGGATCTTTGAGTACAAAAACGTTGTGGTCAACTTTGCGGTCAACATCAAATACAACGCGGGTGCCGTCCGGCCCCGACCACATGCGCACCGCCTCAATCTGGCTGGCTGGCGCCAGGGCCGGCAACAGTGCCGTAACCGACAGCAGGAGCAATAACAGCAGTCGCCAACGTTGTTGTTTATTCATATTTCCAAGCCACCGCCAATCGTCCCCTGGATTAATAACCTTCTTCGGTGAAACGCTGTTACAACGCTATTACCCTCGAACATGAATCCACCCAACCAGCACAGCTGTTAACCCCGCGGTATCCGGGGCCTGGTCAGGATGCCTTTCAAAATGGCGCATATTAATAATCAGTTTATTAACATAAAGATAGACGAAAAAGTGATTGTAACAACATAAGAAACCCTTTCAAGTGGCAATATTACCTGTATTTTTTACTGCACTTTTGCCAAGTCCTTCATTTTATACAGGATCCAGGCCAGGCAAAGAAAACGCCGTGGTCCAACTTACAGAAATTTCACACTCGCTTTAAATTCAGGAAAAATTGACACGGATGATGTGCACCCTGGACATTAGCGCATAGCAGCAAGACAGGTTTTTCCCTTATCGCTGTTGGCGCAGCATCTCAGCCGGCGTCCCGGCTCATGGTAGGCAAGATGAATATCCAGATCGGCCCCGGGCAGATAATCCCCTCCCCGCTCCGGCCATTCAATCAGGACAATCGATGTGTCGTTAAAATAGTCCCGCATGCCGAGGTACTCCAGTTCTTCCGGATCCGCCAGCCGGTACAGATCGAAATGAAACACGGAAAGCTCACCAACACGGTAATCCTCCACCAACGTGTAGGTGGGACTTTTGACGCGTCCTTCATGGCCCATCGCCTGCAGCAAACCCCGCACCAGGGTGGTTTTTCCGGCACCAAGATCGCCGTGCAGGTAAACAACGCAACCGGCAGTCAACTGGCGGGCCAATTGCCCGCCAAATGCCAGCGTAGCCGCTTCGTCGGGCAGGTCGCGAACGAATTCAACGCTCATGAGGGATTGGACAGCTCGCGGACAGGGGACAATAAATCCGTGGCCATCAACCCCCGCTCACCGGTGGCCGCGGCACGATCACCGGCCAGGGCATGAACGAGTACAGCCGTCCTGGCGGATTGATCCAGATCTTTCGTTTGCGCGAGATAACCAGCCGTGACACCGGTTAACACGTCCCCCATGCCGGCACTGGCCATGCCCGGGTTTCCGGCATCGCAAACGCTCACTCCACCCTGGCTGTCACAAACCAGGGTTCCGCTGCCCTTTAACACCACCGCGCCACCATACCGCCTTTGCAGATCATGGATAGCGGCAAAACGGTCGTGTTGAATCTCTGTGGTGGCCACTCCCAGCAACCGACCCGCCTCGCCCGGATGCGGTGTTAACACCCAGTTATCCCGTGACACCGGTTCCTGGGCCAGCAGGTTCAATGCATCGGCATCCAGCACCAGCGCTTTGGAGGACTCCAGAACCGCGCCCAATAGCGCTTGCGCCCAGGCATCCTGACCCAGCCCGGGTCCGATGGCCACGCACGTTGCGGCCTGCAGGCGCGGTTTTAATTCCGCGGCGGATTCGATGCCGTGACACATTAGTTCCGGGCAACTACTGACGATTGCGCCAACGTGCTCCGGCCGGGTCACCACGCTGACCATACCGGCACCGGCACGCAGTGCCGCTTCACCGGCCATGCGCGCCGCACCGATCATGCCCTTGTTGCCTCCAATGATCAGGACGTGTCCGAAGTCGCCTTTATGAGAGTTTTTCTGGCGGGGTGTTAACAACTGGCGAACAATGTTGGGAGTTAAACGGCGCGCGGAACACTCAACATGTTGGTACACCGCACTGTCGACATCAAGATCATCAAACACCAGCTTGCCACAATATTGTGGACCGCTGCCGGTCAACAATCCTTGTTTAACGCCGATAAAAGTGACCGTGAGATCAGCGGCTACCGCGGCACCCAATACGGCACCGGTATCTGCCTGTAATCCCGATGGAATATCCACCGCCACCACACGGCAATGGCGTGCCGTCCCGGCGCGATTAATCCATTCAATGGCCAATCGCCAATGGTCCTTTACCGTTCCGCTTAAGCCCGTTCCCAGCAATGCATCCACAATGACCTGCGATTGATCCTCGTTGCCGTCGGGCACAGCCATTGACGGGTCAAACGGCTGCACCGGTACCGCCGTTTGCGTTAATTTGCCGAATGCCAACCGGGCATCACCCGTTAGTTGTGATGGATCTGATAGCCAGAAAACGCTGACATCAAGTCCCTGTTCATGGGCCAGACGTGCAATCACGTAGCCGTCGCCACCATTGTTACCGCCGCCACAAAACACCGTGACGTGCCGCGCCCGTGGCCAGCGAAACCGCATGGCCTGAAACGTGGCAGCACCGGCATTCTCCATAAGGCTAATACCGGGGGTCTGGTATTGTTCGATGGCGATGCGATCTAAAGCACGAACCTGTTCAGCGCGGTATAATATTTCCGGTAAACTCATATTGTGAAGATCCACTTTGTGAAGGCCCACTTTATGAAGGTGCACTCAATGCTGCCGTGACAGGCAGGTATCGATATAACGGCTGCAAATTCTCCATTAACGTCATTCATTAACGCAAAGCATTCCAGATAATATCGTGGCACATACCCCTCATACCGCAACCCGTTATCAAGATCTTGACCTGAAGCAACTGGCCAATGATATCAAAAGCTGGGGACAGGCATTAGGGTTTCAGCAGCTGGGTATTACCGATATTGACCTGCAGGAAGCCGAAACCCATTTATTGAACTGGCTGGATAAAGGCTTCCACGGCGAAATGGATTACATGCAACGCCACGGCCGCAAGCGCAGCCGGCCGGCGGAACTGGAGCCGGGAACGGTGCGGGTGATCAGCGCCACGTTAAATTACTGGCCGGACGACGACCAGCATTGTCAGCAGCGACTGGACCATCCGGAACAGGCCTATGTCTCGCGTTACGCGCTGGGCCGTGATTACCACAAATTGATGCGCAAGCGTTTACAGTCACTGGCGCGCCGGATTGAACAAGTTGCAGGAACGTTTGGTTACCGGGTGTTTACCGATAGCGCCCCGGTGCTGGAAAAAGCATTGGCGGAGAAAGCCGGTCTCGGCTGGATTGGCAAACACACCAATCTCATCACCGAGCAAAGCGGTTCCTGGTTTTTTATCGGCGAAATTTATACGGACCTGCCCTTGCCCATCGCATCACCGGCCGCCAATCATTGCGGCACCTGCCATGCCTGTATCGATGCCTGCCCCACTGGCGCCATTGTCGCCCCTTACCAACTGGATGCCCGCCTGTGCATATCCTATTTAACGATTGAACTACGTGGCTCGATACCGGTTGAATTACGCCCGCTGATGGGCAATCGCATTTATGGTTGTGATGATTGCCAACTGGTCTGCCCGTGGAACCGGTTTGCCGCGAAGACAAGCGAAACGGATTTCCTGCCGCGGCACGGGCTTGATACGTCCACACTCCTTAAATTATTTGACTGGTCCGAAACCCAGTTCCTGGATAATACGGCGGGCAGCGCAATCCGGCGCATCGGGTACGATTGCTGGCTGCGAAACATCGCCGTAGCACTGGGCAACATGCCTTATGAACCAGCCGTTGTTGCCGCTCTTCAAAATCGTTTACCGGATGCCAGCCCGTTGGTGCGCGAGCATATTGAGTGGGCGCTGGCACGGCATGCTTAGCAAAATCCGTACTAATGAAGATTAAGCAACAGTTATTAAAGGCAATTTGCGAACGGGTTGTTACTAAAAAATTCAATATTTTGTACCGACAGCCGATTTAGCATAATATAACAGAAGCGCCAGCAGGAAAATTCCTGTGCTGATACACGACATCCTGATTCGATCCAGCCAGAGGTAAAATGGTGGATGGTGTTATGAAGAACCTTTTGCAAGAAATCATAATGACCGGGTTAATGATCGGAATGTTAACCGGCTGCGGCAGTTTGCCAACGCAGCCACACCGTTCACACACGGTATCGCCTCCAGCACAAACGCTTACGTTCAACAGCCGGCAGCAGACAGACCTGTATCAACGTCTGGAACAACAGTATCATCACTGGAAAGGCACTCCCTACCGGCTGGGCGGCATGAATCGCAATGGCATCGACTGTTCCGGTTTCGTGCACGTGGCGTTTCGCGACGGACTAGGCATGAAAATACCACGCACCACCAAACGGCTGGCTGCCCGCGGCAAACCTGTCGCGAAACATCATCTCGATATTGGAGATTTGGTGTTTTTTAAAACCGGTTTCGGAAAACGTCATGTGGGCATCTATATCGGCAACCAGCAATTTATTCATGCCTCCACTTCCAATGGCGTGGTGAAATCCAGTTTGAATAACCCTTACTGGGCGGAACACTACTGGAAATCCGCACGACTCATCGCCAACTAGCCTTTAACCTTCCACTGAATATCCTTTAACCTTCCCACTAAATATTAAGCGGTT
>JASFMT010000340.1:0-4742 GCA_050117455.1 Gammaproteobacteria bacterium
CCGCGGCGATCTTCAAATCCCTTAAGGCCGGTGCGCTTCAGTAGATCGGCAATTTTCGATTGAGCCTGTTGAGAAGACAGGCCATGCAGATCAGCAAAAAACTCCATGTTTTCCTGCACGGACAAATCCGGATATAGACCGAATCCTTGCGGCATATAAGCGATGTCATCACGCAGTACCGGATCGGTTGCCGTCTTACCCAGCACGGTTAGCGATCCTTCAGTTGGCGCCAGTTGCCCAATGCCTAACTGCAGCAGGGTGCTTTTACCCGCCCCATCGGGACCCACCAGGCCATAGATTTCGCCGGAATCCACCGAGAGATTAATATCATCGAGAACCGGCTGCTGACCGTAGGCAAAGCGAATACCGGTTGCGGCGATGACCGTGTCATTCATGGTTGGGTTGTTTTGGGAGAAACAGTTTTCAGGATAACGTCAGCAGGCATACCGACTTTCAAAAGTCCGTCAGGATTATCCACTTCAACCTTGATGCGGTACACCAGGTCGACCCGCAGCTCCCGGGTCTCCACGGTCTTCGGCGTGAACTCGGCGACGGGGGAAATAAATGTTAACGTGGCAGGAAATGTTTTATCGGGAAAACTGTCAACTTGAATTTGCGCAGCCTGTCCTACTTTGACGTTACCCAGTTGGGTTTCGTTGATATAGGCACGGATCCAGGGCTTTGCTGTTTCCGCGATGCGAACAACCGGTTGCCCCGGTGCCACCACCTCGCCCGATTCACGCAAACGAACCGTTACCATGCCCGTGACGGGACTGGTGAGTTTGGTGTAATCCAGTTGCAGTTTGGATATTTCGCTGGCTTCGGTTCGTGCCAGGTACTCCTGTTCCGCCCGCGTGATGTCTTCCCGTCGAGGGCCTTCTTTTAACAGGTTTAGCTGCTGTTTGGCCTGCTCGACACTGGCCAGCGCCGTTTCGTAGCGCAGCTGCGCCTGTTCCAGTTGTTCGTCGGAAGCCAGCTGCTTCGGCACCAGAAAACTGACCCGCTTGACTTCCGATTGGGCAAAATTCAGTTGCGAACGCGCTTTTTGCAGGTCGGCTTCCGCCACCCGCAGTTCCTGAACACGGGTACCGGCCTTGAGCGCGTCGAGGTTGGCTTTGGCCGCGTTGGCGGTTGCCGTGGTTTGTTGCAATGCCAACTGCAGGTCCTTTGGATCAATCTCTGCAACCACATCGCCCGCGCTAACCCAGTTGCCTTCGTCACGGTTGAGCCGGTCGATACGCCCGCCAACCTGGAAAGCAAGGTCCACTTCACGGGCTTCCACGGTTCCCGACAGTTGGATTTCATCACCGCCGTCGCCCTGATTAGAGCCGCATCCCGGCAGTAATATGACCAGCAATAGTATGACGGCGACGGCGCTGGTTACATGATGCCTGCGTAAATTAAAAAAACAGCCACAAGTATGAGGTAATTCCATCTTTAACTTCCAAATGTCTGGCTAAATTTTGAATCATTATCGTTAAGCACTATACATGATACACACGGCAAACGGGATTGTCTTATGTCAAGATAGCGCCGGGATGTCCCTATTTGGGGGCTTGCTGGTTATAATCGGAATTGGGAATCAGGCGTGGAAGCTTAATTGAAAGGATAGTTCAGCAATGACACCGGAACAATTTAAACAGGTTCTGCAATCATGGCAGTTAAATGGCGCGCAGGCCGCGAAAATACTGTGCATTCACAGCAACAAGTTAAGCGAGTATCTTGATGGGGTAAGCCGTATTCCCTGCGCGGTGGCGTTTCATATCGAAGCGCTGCAACACGTGCCGGATCAACAGCGCCTCGCCATGTTCGAACAGCGTCTCAATCGCAAGGCACACCAGGACGACACAAAATAGTTGTCGTTATAAAAAACCTTGTGCTTTTTACATTTATGGTGTCCGCCTGCGGCCCAGACGTGTTGCCGGCTTCGCTAAAACTGCATTACCGGTTTCCCGGGAGCGCCGGCGACTACTTTAAATATTTGGGTTCCGACCAGTGCTGCTTTTGATCTACGGCCTGCTGGTAACTCAACTCGGCTTCGCGCCTGGCTTTTTCCGCCAGCTCCAGCGCCTTGTCTTTATTTCCCCTGGTGGCGCTCAATTCAGCGCTGCGAATCATTTTTTTGGTGCTCATCCAGCCGCCCTGCTCAGCCACCGCTTTCTCGAAAGCTTCTTTGGCTTGTTCAACGGCCTGTTGCATCTGTTTATCATCCGCGGCCAGCGCCGCAAGGGACCATATGGTTGCCGCAAAATAACACACAAAAATAACGTATCGCATTGTTGCTCTCCCTGTAGCGTTTGCTGGTTAGCAATATTTACCTTACCTATAATCGTTAAAACCGGGTATTGGGTGCATTGTAAGGCACGCCGTTACTCAGGAAAGTGTGGAAATATTCCAGGTTATTCATGGCCTCCGTTTGTTCTTTTAGCGGTACGGCACCAATATTTCGCATACAACCTTTATAGCGCCGCTGAATAGTTCCCATCCCGCCCCACTTCGACCGATAGACAGGAAAGTTGGCCGCCTGGCCTACCGCCGGGCTTAGTTCATTGCCACGAATACGCAAGCCGGAGGCTTCCCAATGACAGTGATAACAGGCGAACTCCCGGGGACCCCGGCGGGTGAAATAGATTTTTTTGCCCTGTTCATAGGCGGCTATGGCACGCGGATCATCGGGAACGTCAACGGTGATGGGGTTGCCGCGTGATGTATCGGCCATATAGGCAAGAATTTTTGCCATGTCTCCCTTAAGTACGTTAAGGGGCTTTTCACCGTTTTCCTTCCGACATTGATTGATCAACGCCGTCAGTGTTTGTACCTTGCCCGTTTTTTC
Organism: Gammaproteobacteria bacterium; assembly: GCA_050117455.1. Lineage (GTDB taxonomy): Bacteria > Pseudomonadota > Gammaproteobacteria > SZUA-152 > SZUA-152 > JAKEGK01. The sequence goes on from JASFMT010000340.1 coordinate 2,834, forward strand.
GTCAAATTTTGGATAGCGGTGCGCGATCCCGACGCCACCGTTCGGCAAACAATCGGCGTAGGTCTTGCCGTTGGCAAACGGTTTCTCAAACAAATCTTTCCCTTCGTCGATAGCCACTTCATAGGGCGGAAATTCCATAATGTCCTCGTATTGGCTGCGTTTATCTTCGCTGAAGTTGTACATACCATAGGATAAGTCCACCAGCGATTTATCGGGAAAACGCTCCTTGAAAAATTCCCTATACCTTTGCAGGTCGTCCTCGGGACCGGCAAATGAGTAACTGCATAGTACTGACACTATTACCGCCACCATCAACTTGTACCAGAATTTTATATTCATGATGTTCTCCCCTGTACCGGCGTTAATTCGTTGCGGCTCGCCTAGAGTGTGTATAGAAAATCGATAACTTTCTCGATCTGTTCCTTCTCCAGCAAATGATTGCGACCGAAAGGTGGCATCATGGTATGAGGCCTGAGCGCGACCTGGGGATCATAAATAATGTTATAAAGTTTTGTACGGTCCGGAAACCTCCCCTTCATGCCCAACAATGGCGGCGCAACCGTACCGGCCTGCTCGGTGCCCTCGTACTGGTGGCAAGCCTGGCAGAATTTTAAAGTAAGTTGTTTACCTTCTTTTATGGTATCTTTCGCAGGTTCAGCGGCCAGCGATGACATCGTTGTTGTCATCAGAAAAACAAGAACCGCCAACATCTTCACGATCAGGCTATCGATCCTGTCCATAAACACCCCTCCGTTAACGAAGCCATTCTATCTATCCGTTAATATAAGCAACTAACCCATATTAAACGGATTACCGATCTTTTCTCTAAAAATATCGCTGTATATTGACAAGGCTCAAAAATCCCGTTGCCTCATCGAGCATCAACATTGTTGATGGTGCAAACGCCTTGCTCTATTTTTAGACATATCAGTAGCTAGTGAAATTATAATAAGATTATATACAGATAAGCTTTCGTCACTTCTAGTTTACGGAAGGCCGTCACTCAAACGGATGAGAGCGAATAATGATGGGGATATATGACTGTCACGCAATACGACATCGCGATTGCGATATCGCGAATACCCTGTCTCGAATACAAAGCACTAACGAATTTTATATTCGGATTACCTGGTCAGACTGTCGAGATGCTTATGGGTTAACTCAATCAGGGTCGATGTCAGCCCGGTATCGTTATACCTGGGATCACCGAACTCATCCTGCCCAATTTCCTTATCACCTTTCTGGTAGGGAAATGCCGCTTCCAGCTCGTCGAGCGCGGCCGATAGTAACTCGGTGATAATCTGGTTTCTGGTTTTACCAGGAAACATCTCAGCCAGTGCTTCTATTTTCGCGGCATCATGAACCGGTAGCGCGACGGTATACTCCTTGTCGGTTAATGGTGAGCTGGCGTTTTCCTGCCAGTTATCGATTAATGATTTGATCGTCGTCATAGCGGCCCCGGAAAGTTGTTCCGATTCAGTAAGTGAGTAATCAGTGGCTTCGCGACCGAGGCTCAAAGATAGGCTTTGATTTCTTCACCGGGATTCGGCAATCCGGCAATTTTCCAGGCGTCGGTACCCTTGTTGTGAAACAACTTATCAAAGCACCAATGATCAAGGTCCGCCATTTTGCATAACGTGTGCATATCCGGCACGGTGTGGTGCTCGGTGTAATAATAACGCAACGAGTTGATAACTTTCCATTGATCATCAGAAAGTTCAGAATAACCCAGTTCATGCGCCAGATCGTGAGCCCACTGTTCCGTCCAAAGCTCGAAATCCCGCAAGAACATTTCCTTGTCGACGTTCATGTTATTTTGTTTAACCTGTTCCATTGTCGCATCCAAAACAGCAATTCCCTTGAACCCCTGCTTTGCCTCATTTGTGAACGATTTCAATAATATAAATAA
>JASFMT010000341.1:0-4738 GCA_050117455.1 Gammaproteobacteria bacterium
AAAACGGATATCCTGATTTTTTCTAATGTTATATGACTTCGGACATACCTGTAAGTTCGCTTGGGTAATGGTTTGTTAGTACACGGGGTTTGCTTTGGCATGGCAACCGCCGATAACAATTGCCTCGGCTCAGGTTTACCAATGGGCAGTTGATCTGCTAAATCACTGTTATTAAAGGGTTACCAAGAAACTCTATTGTTGATTTGTTATGCCAGATCAACTGATAAATATAAATTCGATGAATTCTATACGACGCAACACAATTTCAGCAACATTTGGATCGGCTCGGTAGACCAATTCAACAACCACAGGGAAGTTTTCGAGTTCATCGGCCGATTTCCCGCAGGAATCACGGACATGACCGCGATAACACGATCGCGTTCAACGGACGTTGTACGAGTTAAATTTTGAACCTGCAGTACCGTTACCAGATTGTTCGGTCAACAGTACGCCGGCAGGTATAAAAATCCGTAGCAGATCTTTATCAGCAGTTTCACTAAATCGATTTTATTCTGCATTGACTACGCTACGCGTTTTTATGATGGTTATGACATGAAGGCAACCGCAAATGATAACGGTCAGGATGTGAGTCATGGTGGGGCGTGCTGGTGACCGGTGCGCCACTGCCGAATAAAACTCGCCACCCGATAAACAGCACGGCGGCAAGACCGCTGCCAAAAAAATACCAGCCCAGGGCTTCCTGTTCATTAAGCAAATAATTGTTGCATACCCTCAATGGCGCAGCCAGGTAAAGCCACGACATGACGAACAACATGGCGATGAAATTACTCCAAACGATGCCGCGGCCGATGAGGGACAACCCGTGCCAGCTGTGATACAACGGGAGACCCACCAGTAACGGCAAAGTAACAAACTTGGCAACTTCCATCGCGCCGTGATCCAACGAGGCATCCAAACTGCGCGGCAGCATCCAGAACAACAATGTCATCAAGGCCAGCAGCGTACCCGCGACACCGTGGCCATTCCAGGACGCGAAGTAACGTTCATAAACGCGTTTTGTTGCAGGCCCCAATAAAACCCCCGCCACCACCAGCGCTGGGATCTGCACGCCCATGTGCCAGACCATGACGCTTTCCATCGCCGGACGTATGATGGGCAACGCGAGCAGCGTCCACAATAAAAGCCCCGGGTAACGGGCGATGAAATGCAAACGTTTAACGACAGGATCATTCATCGATAAATCCGCAATGCATCAATGGCCGCCATGGCATCGTCGTAATCGACAATACTGACGAGACGTCCGTCCTGGACGACGTGTAAGGCGGCATTGTGTTCGAAGCCACCCAGCCCATCGGGAATCACGGTGATACCGAAAACATCCAGCAGCCTCGGCAAAGCGTCGGCGTTGATGACGCGCGCGATCTTCCAGTCACCCGGGTTTGCGCCGTAACGTTTGGCATAGGCACGCAGCCGTGCCGGCGTGTCGTTGGCAGGATCAAAACTGATACTGAGTAACATCACGTCTTCGCCGGCACCATCGGCCGGCAGCTCGCGGCGAACCTGCTGTAATGTATTGCCCATGACACGACAGAACGTTAAACACCCGGTGTAAATAAAATCCACCACCACCGTGCGCGTACGAAGCTCGGACATGCGAAACAGCGCGCCGTTTCGGTCCTGCAGCAATACATCCGGTATGGCCGGCGGGTGTTGCGCCACCGCGAGTCGGCGCGCGCCTTCGGTGGTAAAGGCGCGCGCCCCGTCGGTGGTATGCCACAACACCGTGACCCCTGCCAGAATTACGGCGATGGTAGCGGCTACACTGCGCATGTCAGCTCTCTTTTATCAGGCGGCTTGCGGTGCGCTAAGCCGAGTGAGGAACCGGATCACAAAGATCAGCACCGACAATACGATCAATGCGATGAATATCGAAGCGATCTGATCGTACCCGACCCATTGAGCGGCGTGTTCTGCGAAACGCCGCGGCACACTTTGTACCCCCGAGTAAAGAAACATAAACACAAAGCCCAGGCCACCCACCAGGAAACTCCAGAACGCCGTGCGGTCTATAGCGCTGTCACCGGCAATATCACCACGCTTGGCCAGGTAATACATAAAACCAAATACCATGGAGCCAAAGCCGAGCAACAGGTAAAAGTGAAAATGCCCGGGCACCCACAACGTGTTATGCAACACGGTGTTCGCGCGAATCGTTCCATCGATGATGGCGGGAATACTGCCGGCGGCCCAACCAAACGTGGCCAGTAGCATTAACGCACCCGGCAGGTCCCAGCGTATTCCGGAGCGGTGTACAATCGTCAACGCGCCGTATGCGGTCACTACCAGTACCGGTAAGCCGCTCAGGTAAGAAATGATCTGCCCCATCACCGCCATCCACTGTGGCAAGGCAAAATCCATCAACAGATGGTGGGGATAAACAATCAACACCATGATCGTGGACGCGGTCCACGCCCCGAGGAACCATTTGTTAACCCCCCAGGGACGCCTGGCGCGTTGCGACAGGATTTCATAAACGGCAATAACCGCCATATAGATCACGGCATTGATAAACACATGCCCAAAGAAAAAGATCAGATTCTTGGCCAGCAGCGCATCAACGGTAAAGTCCGGTTTAAACAGGTTCACCAGGCTCATAATGAGAATCGCGGCACCCGCGGTAATGCCGATAGGGTTAATAATGGTGACCATCGTGCTGGCGACCACGGTGGCCGGTGGTGCGTTACCATCGTCTTTGCCAAACAATTGCGGCCAGCCCAGCGCTTTGGTAAGGCTGCCGTAGCGACTGATCAGCGCGCGGGCCATGTCCAGATGCAGAATCAAAAATGACGTACCGATGACCGCCAGCCCTCCCAGGAAAAACGCCGCGGCTATCGGACTCCACTGACCCATGGACGATGCGGGCAGCGGGTACAAAAACGTCCAGGCGCTGGCAAAGCCGCCGAAAATAATCGAGCCAAGAATCATCACCACGCCCAGCAGAAATAATACAAGGTTGAGCAAAAAGACTTTGGTGGACAACTCGACGTATTGACTGAGGAAATACCACATGATGGCCACGCCGGCGAGACCGGCAATACCCACCATGCCCGTACCATGTATAGTCATGATCTGGTAAAACACGCCCATATCGAGCTGGATGACTTCACCCTGGGCCAGGCGCATGGTTAAACCCGCGAGCATCATCAATAAAATCACCACACCGGCAACTCCCATGTAGGCCAGCACGCTTTTGCGTTTAGCAGGGCTTATTTCGCTGCGTTCACTTAGAGTAGACATTCTGTAAATCCTCCTCGTTATCTGGAATCACTGTGCTGCGGTTACATGGAATTCGGCGGACATGCGGGTGTGGGACATGCCGCAATACTCCAGGCACAGGATCTGGTAGGTACCGGGCTGTTTGAACGTATACGCCAGTTTGTTTACATAACCGGGCATCGCCTGGGTCTGAGCGACAACCTTCATGTTCTCATCGTAAACTGCGAAACCATGATTGACGTCGGCGCTGCTGACATGAAACACCACCGGTTGACCCGCCTTTGCGGTATCCTGGCTCATTTCCCAATACCACTGATGTCCAGTAACATTCACATTGACGGCATTACCTTCATGCCGGGCCGCCTCGGTGTAAGGCAGATCAACAAGGGTATACAGCGTTACCGGCGCGATGACGCCGACCAATACCCAGAACAGCGGCGTGCGAAGGCGGTAAGCACGGGTCTTGACCGCGCCGAAATCTTCACTGGCGGAGGCATTGGCGACAACGAACAAATAAGCCAGTGCCAGCCCGATGGTTGCTACTACAGTAATAACAAGAGCAGTTGTTTGTATCATTAGGCCACCTCATTAAAGATGTATTTTATATACTTCTTTAAGGCTAATACCCTAATAGATGTATGTCAACTACATCTTTAAGAGAAATAACTGGAATAGCTGGGAATGATGCGATTTGGAATTTTGGGTATCAAATGGACAGTTGCTAATCACGCCATGGATCGAGGCCACGATCAGCGTGATCTTCACCGGTTCTTGCGTTTTGCAGAATCTTTAAGTCTCTAAAATAAAACGGTTTTTAAACAATGATCGTGTGTCCCTATGGGTAGCTATAGTATTTGTCGTAAATGCCGGGTCATCAATCGATCCCCTGGAAACGGCTCAACACCTCTATAACTCTATCCGGGTCGTGAGGTGGCAAAATATGGGATACCAGGCGCCCGTCCGGATCAATAATCATCAAGCCCGCAAAATGCCCCACCAGATAATCCCGTTCCGGTCCAAGGGTTGCGGTATCGCGAATCAATTCATGCGTTTTAGCGTCTTCAAATTCGTAAATCGCACCCGTTTGTTGGGCTAGCTGGTCAATGGCGGACTTCGAACCGGTAACGCCGATCAAGGAAGGATTAAAATAACTCACATACTCTTTTAATTTTTCAAGAGTATCCCGGTAAGGATCGACCGACACAAAAACAAATTGCGTGCTCTTCTGCAATGGTTCCGGCAATTGGCCGGCAACCGCGTCCATGACCGCCATTGTTGCCGGACACACATCAGGGCAATGCGTGTAACCGAAAAACAGCACACTCCATTGATCTTCAAGACTTTCCAGGTTAAATGTTTTTCCGGTGTGATCTTTCAGCTCAAAGGGTTTTATCACTACCGGTTCGGAGAAAACCCGGACGCCTGGCATCTTGATCTCTGGCACCGGTGTACGCGTTCCAATGGTGATAAGCACCGCGGCGGCTCCCAGCCCCAAAGCGGC
>JASFMT010000342.1:0-4731 GCA_050117455.1 Gammaproteobacteria bacterium
GATTGATTAGTCTGGTATCACTCAATCTTTATGATAACAACATAGTAGATATTGGCTGGCTGGTACCATTGAACCAGTTGCAGCAACTTAAACTGCAATTCAATAATATTACCAATGTATCCCCTTTGCAGTATTTGTCCTCACTGACGGAACTGCATCTAACCGGTAACAACATTAGCGATATTTTTCCGCTGATCAATCTCACCAACCTCAGCGTAGTAACGCTGGACAGCAATAATATTATTGATCCGACACCGCTGGGAAATCTCGCCAATCCTTCCGACGTACGCCTGTTTAACAATCCTGATATGAGCTGTCAGGGTCTGGCCTGGGTCATCGAGCAACTGGGCTCACCACCGGTGGACGTCGACAACAACCTGGCCAGCGCCGATTCCGATACCGCCCAACCCGGCGTCAACTGCCAATAAGTCATTGCAAATCCCCCGGACTGGCGATATTTTATTCGTCTTTTCATCAGCCTGAGTTACCCAACCCGGCCGATTGAGCGGGCGGTTACTTTACAATGGGGCGGCATATATTTCAAAATCGGCTAATAATTCACCATCGCAGGCGCCTGGATGGAGATGCTGATCGTGATAAGATAATGCGCCGCCCTTGGGGCTACAATATGGCTAGTTCTGTCTCAAAGAGTATCATCGGCGTATTGCCGCAAACAGGAAACAATCAATGAAGTCAACGTTTCGTTTTATAGTAATTCTGGCCGCATTGGTGGCGAATACGCCGGTATTTGCGGATAATTTATATTCCGGTTTCACGATCTCGCAAACCGCCATCAAGAGCGACAGTGGTAAAGTCAAACCGTTCATGGGTACCGTTAAAGTTGGTTATCAGTTTGCCAGAAGCTTTGCCCTGGAAGGGCAATTTGGTGCTGCTATCAATGACGATAAAATGGGTGGCGTTGCCGTGGAAGTGGACAAGATGACGGGCGTATTTGTGCGTATCGGTGGCAGTAACAACTACAACGGCGTCAGACTCTATTTGCTGGCGGGACGCACCACCACGGAACTGAAAACCGATCCCGTTGGCAGTGGGGAAACGGAGTTTGAAGGCAGCGCCTGGGGAATCGGCGCAGAAGAATTTTCACGAAGCATTAAAAATATGGCGTACGTCTTCGAATATACCCGGCTATACGACGACGATGATGCGGAAATTACAGGGATCAGCCTGGGAGTCAGGTACAACTTTTAGGCGTATCTAGGCGTATGCGCCGCCAGTATCAAATGCCTTCTTACCGGCGTTGCTGCGATGGGACTGGTTATATCAATGAGCAGTGCTAACTAATTTATGGTTTGGTTGATTGAATATTCATTCTTACATTATCGATATTGTCACCGGGGAAAGTATTGAAGTGATCAATATTACGGCCAGGTTGAATGAATTGATTAAGCAATGTCGCGTTAGCCAGGGCTTGCTGTGTATCACCGCGCGCCATACCACGACAGCATTGTTTGTCAATGAGTTCGAAGAAAGGCTGGTTGATGACATAAAGACTTTTTTCCGCAAGTTGGTGCCGGAAAACGAAACCTATAAACACAATGATATACATTTACGTGATTGCGCTCCCGACGAACCAAAGAATGCCCATTCTCATATGATGGCCATGCTGTTAAGTAACAGTGAGGTTGTACCTGTTGTGGATGGCCGGCTTGCCATTGGGCAATGGCAGTCCATATTGTTTGCGGAACTGGACGGACCACGGGATAGAACGCTTAACGTGCAGGTTATCGGTCAATCGTCACAACCGGATCAGTGACATGGCAACCCTGATCAGCTACCGGTTTGATACCTCGGGTCAATACGATCGCTTTGTGGAGCAACGGGTGATTGACGACGAGGAGGAAAATCCCGACCAGCACGGGTTTTTTTGTTGTGCTGTATGCGGTAACAAAATAGCGAGCCAGGCGGATGGCATCTCGGTGGAAGGCAGTCACTGTCATCGCAAGACCAATCCCGAGGGTCGGCGATACAGGGTATGTTGTTTTGCAGCAGCACCGGGGTGCGCCAATAGCGGTGAATCCACTGAATATTTCAGCTGGTTCAGCGGCTACGCGTGGTCATTCGCTTATTGTCACAAATGTAATGCTCAGCTAGGCTGGTTTTTTACGGGCAACGATCACTTTTTTGGATTAATCGATGAGCAAATCAAACCCTGCGATCAGCAGGGTAGCTCCGCGAAGGAATAAATGAGCAAAAGGCAGGGGAAGAAAACAATGCGAAAAGAACTATCAATGGTGTTGATTTCAGTGCTGGTGGTTTCCTGCACGTGGGTAAAGCTGGATAAAGCAGCGGAGGGTGTCAGTGTCCGGCAACCATCGGACGTGGCGGATTGCAAGAAGGTGGCACGGACGGTCGTATCATTGCGCAGCAAAGTCATGGGTGTAAAACGCGACGATGAGAAAGTGAAAAAGGAACTGGAAACCCTGGCGCGAAACGCCGCTGTTGACTACAAAGGCAATGTCGTGGTGCCAGGTTCCACGATCGACGAAGGGAAGCAGTCCTTCGATGTTTATCAGTGTCCATAGGTTTTTCGCGATGCTGTTGGAGGTAGTCTCTATTTAAGTGGGGGAAAATTCAGGAATGAAAAGAGAGGTAATGCCATGGAAGCGCATTTTACCAGCCCGCGTGAAGAGCGGCATAGCGAGGAAAACGTTTTAGTTGAGCTGCCACCGCAAAGTGATTACCAGCTAAAATACGAAGTGATCGTGCTGATTTATCGCCTGGCGGCGATGGCTGTCGGCACCGTATTGATGATTGTCGGTTATCTGTTATTTATCAATTTGGCGGTCGACAATGGCGATTTGATGGATATTGGAACACAGTGGTGGCGAATCGGATTGCCCGCCGTGTCTTTCATCGCCGGTATAATAATTTGTGTAGCCGGATTCACTCGATGGATGCCATTACCGAAATATCGAGTGTTTGACAATGGGGCTTTTTGTTTCAGTGAAAAGCAAAGCGAGGCGCAAATCCCGGTCCTGGCACCATTGAATGTGGCTCAGCTAAATGACAAGGTTTGGAGTAAAAACGTCAAACCACTGATGGTAAAAATCGCCAATAAAGAACATATTACCTCCTCTGAACGGGAGCTGTTACGAAACTGGCTAAACACCCATTAACAGGAGTTCGTGCACCGGTTGTCAGTAATAAATACCATCCCCGGTATATTGGCGTAGCGCAAACATGCAGTATAATGGTCGTCGATGATGGGCCAAAACAGGTTCCGTACAAAAAGCCTGTCCCAGCCCGGGGGACGGTAATAACCGCGGCGAGTCGGACAAAAGTGTAGATATTGTGTTTGGAGGAATAGATGAAGTCGTTTGATTATGTAAAGTCTTTGAAAATCGCCATTGGCGCTATCGCATTGCTGTTGGCCTCCGGAACGCTTGCTGCCCATGATGGACCTACCGACGACGAAGGAAGTCTTGTCACTGGGAAACGGTTTAAAATCTTTACCGCGGAACACCAGGCTATTACCAAGAGTGGCAATGTTGTCACCATTCAAAGTATTTTTAAAATTGACCTGGAAACCGGTACTGTCTGGCGTTACCGGCAGGGTGTTGACCAGAAAGGCAAACGCTTCGAGGAGTTTTTTGAAGTGCCTAATCAGTAATGGCAAGTCAAACGGTCTGCGGTAAAATTTCAGAGAGTATCAGGGTCAGAGAGTATAAGGGATAGTATAGATAGATTAAATTGTTACTGAATGTCCACCCCGGCGTGGATCACCTTTAGCAGTTATCGTGTCCCCATCACGCCTGACACCATGGACACCGCCAAAGAACAGATTGCGGGACTGCCACATTTTAAGGTCGTTGACGACCGGGTTGATACGATCGGTGTCAATGGGGTCGAATCCATTTTCTATATTTAACAGGCCGTTTTCGAAATGAACCCGCGGTGCATCGATGGCGTCCGCGAGCGGCATGCTGAAATCCAGTATATTCACTAATACCTGTAAGATGGCCGTTCGTAGACGGTTTGAGCCACCGGATCCCAGTGCCACGGCACAGCGGCCATCATCGGCAATGGTGGGGGCCATCATGGATGATATCCGCTGGTTTGTTTCCCATTGATGAAATCCTTTCGGATTCAGGTCTTCCTCTCCCAGTATGTTATTAAGCATAACGCCGGTATGCGGCACGATGTAACCACAACCTTCGCCATTGCTGACGGTCAGGCTGGCAATATTGTTGTCCTTGTCAATGACGCTGATATGGGTCGTGCCACGGCTAAAGTGGTAACGGTCAACGACGTATTGGCGGTAACTGTCCACGTAGGCCGGTTCAAGCATTAAATCCCGGTTTTCATTACCCAGTTTGATTTCGCTGTCGATTCTGGCCTTGTTGGTCAGATGCATGACCTGGCATAGCAGGTCAACATGTTCATGGCTTCCCCGTGCGAGCTGTCCAGGATCTACCGCTTCCAGGAGTTTAAGCGCAAACGCGATTAACAGCCCGCCCGATGAAGGCGGTGGATTGGTCCAGATCTTGTTGCCTCGATAGTCCAGCGACAGTGGTTTACGTTGAATGACCTGGTAGTTCAACAGGTCCTTTCGCCGTAGATATCCGCCGTTTTCCTTGCAGGCTTTGACGATGGCATCAGCAATATCCCCTTCGTAAAACAGGCGCTCGCTTTCCCTCACCAATCCTTCGAGGGTATCGGCAAGAGCTGGCTGGACAAGTTTTTCGCCGGCTTGCACCAATTGGCGCGGAT
>JASFMT010000343.1:0-4725 GCA_050117455.1 Gammaproteobacteria bacterium
GACAGCCTGGCCCGGCGTTCCGCCCAATCGGCGATGTATCACATTGTTGAAGCCCTGGCGCGTTGGTTAGCGCCTATTCTCAGTTTTACCGCCGATGAAATCTGGCAGGCCATTCCCGGCGAGCGAAGCGACTCGATTTTCCTGGAGCAATGGTATGAATTTCCAACCACGACCACACCCTTGAAGCTGGATAACACTTTCTGGCAACAGGTGCTGGAAGTGCGCGAAGCGGTGAGCAAACACCTGGAAGCGTTGCGGGTGGCCGGTGAAATTGGCGCCTCGCTGGATGCCGAAGTGGATTTGTTTTGCGGCAGCGAGCTTTACCAGAACCTGGAAAACATCGAAGATGAGCTGCGTTTCGTACTCATTACATCCTATGCACGCATTCATCGTGAAACAGAGCGGGGCGACCAGGGCGCACATCATACGCTAAGCAGCGGCGATGAACTCTGGATCAGTGTAAAGGCTTGTGGCTTTGAAAAGTGCGTACGTTGCTGGCACCGCCGTGAAGATGTGGGTTCCCACAAGGATCATCCCGAGTTATGTGGGCGCTGTGTTGAGAACGTGGCCGGTGACGGTGAGCAGCGCCATTATGCTTAAATGGTTATGGATGGCGGTTGTTGTTGTATTGCTGGACCAGCTCACAAAATACATCGCCACCGATCAACTGGTGTATCAACAGCCGGTAGAGCTTGTTACCGGATTTAATTTTACCTTGATGCACAACTATGGCGCGGCTTTCAGTCTGTTCAGTGAACATTCCGGATGGCAACGTTGGTTTTTTTCCATCATTGCCATTGGTGTCAGTATCGGTATTGTTGTCTGGATCAGGCGTTTGCCGCCGGAACACAAGCTCACCGCTATATCCCTGTCCCTGATTCTGGGTGGCGCCATAGGCAACGTCTGGGACCGGCTAACCCTGGGCTATGTGATTGACTTTGTCGATGTCTATTATTCGGCCGGTAGTTGTTTCATCGGCTTTTACAAACTGGGTTCGGAATGTCACTGGCCGGCCTTTAATATCGCCGATTCGGCAATAAGCGTTGGTGCCGTATTATTAATTTTTGATTCCATTCGTACGGCGCGCGCTGAACACAAGGCATCGTCTGAACAGTCCTGACTGGCAACCAGGCCCGAGCTCAACGAACTGCAATTTCCATGTCAACAGAAAACAAAAAAACCATCGGCCCTGACAGTACCGTAACCATGCACTACAGCCTGTTGTTGCAAGACGGGACGGTGGTGGATGACACGTTCGGTACCGATGAACCGTTGACATTCACCATGGGCGACGGCACGTTGATTCAGGGCCTGGAATATGCCCTGGTCGATCTCAAACCCGGTGACCAGCAATCCATTAACATCTCACCGGCGGAAGGTTTCGGTTACCCGGACCCCGATGCGGTGCAGACCATGCAACGTAAGGATTTCAGCGACACCATGGAACTGAAACCGGGACTGGTTATCGAATTTGATACCCCCTCGGGATTGCAGGTGCCGGGCATTATCAAGGAAGTGAAAGACGACACCGTAATTGTGGACTTTAGCCATCCCCTTGCCGGCCACACGGTGACCTTTAATGTGAAAATCCTTGATGTACAATAGACATTTCCAGTTGAGATCATTGCTTCGGATATTATGAAAATATTGTTAGCCAATCCAAGAGGATTCTGCGCCGGTGTTAACCGGGCCATTGAAATTGTGGAGCGTGCGCTGGAAATGTTCGGCGCGCCCATCTACGTGCGTCATGAAGTGGTGCATAACCGGTTCGTGGTGGATGATCTCAAGGCCAAGGGCGCCGTGTTTGTTGAAGAAGTACATGAAGTGCCGGATGATGCCATTGTGATTTTCAGTGCCCACGGGGTGGCGCGTTCAGTACAACGCGAGGCGGCGCAACGCGGCCTGAAAGTTTTCGATGCCACGTGCCCGTTGGTGACGAAAGTCCATATGGAAGTGGTGCGTCATTTAAAAGCCGGGCGCGAATGCGTGCTCATTGGCCATGCCGGTCATCCCGAAGTGGAGGGCACCATGGGGCAGTATGAAGGGCAGGGCGGGACAATGTACCTGGTGGAAAATCTTGCCGACGTGGAAAAGCTCGAAGTGGATGATCCCGGTCACCTGGCTTATGTCACCCAAACCACGTTATCCATGGACGATACCGCCGGTATTATTAACGCATTGCGGCAACGCTTTCCCAATATCAGTGGCCCCAAGAAAGATGATATCTGTTACGCCACCCAGAACCGCCAGGATGCGGTCAAGCAATTTGCCGGTGATTGCGACGTGGTGCTGGTGGTGGGTTCAAAGAACAGCTCCAACTCTAATCGATTGCGCGAACTGGCTGAACGCCTGGGCGCCAGGTCCTACCTCATCGACAATGCCACGCAAATCCAGACCGAATGGTTGAAGGATTCCGACGTTATAGGCGTTACTGCCGGGGCGTCGGCGCCCGAAGTCCTGGTGCAGGACGTTATATCCCGTCTTGAAGCCATGGGCGGCAGTAAAGCGACCGAAGGTAGTGGCATTGTCGAGAATGTGGTGTTTTCCCTGCCTAAAGCGCTGGCGAAATAGCTTTTTAAAAATCTTTTTCAACGCAAAGACGCCAGGACGCAGAGTTAAAAAAAATTAATCTCTTCTTTGCGTCTCAGCGCCTTTGCGTTAAAAAAGCGTTTCATTAGTAGCTAACCCGTGCATGTGAGTTCCCGTGGTTTGCCCCGCATCGACGGCCTACCGTTATCGATGGTGCCGTTGCCGTTGGTGTCCTCGGCAAACCGGACTCTTCCCATATAAGATACGATCACGCCTTTGGCGATATTGCTATTGGCACCCGGGGCACACACTGTCCAGGAATCCATAAAGCCCGGGCTGATGCCGAGGGGTTTATACGTGACCCGGACCTTGGCATTGCTTCGCAAGGAATAGCCGTCCGTTAGTGGTCCCCGTACTCGCAGAATTTTATCCTGCGTGACATTAAATTGCCCGTTGCCGTTCATATCGGTAAACACCATCCAGCCACTGTCCCATACCTTCTGGCCATTGATGTCCGGAGGCCCTTCACAGCGGCTGTTGTCAATGGTGCGGCACAAGGTGACGTGATTGCCCAGCTTGATGGCTTCGCTGCGGGCGAAATTTAACATCGCGGTAAATTCATAGGCGATACTGCTGGCCCGGTTGGCTTTGACCATGTTGGCGATGGGTACGGATAGCGTCGTGACAATGGCGCCCAGGATTAGCGCGATGAGCAGTTCAATGAGCGTAAATCCCGCAGGGTTTCGGTAAGGATGATCAATTGGCATTGGTTGATTTCTCCCTTTGTTGTTGTTTTGTTATTCATTGGGAGGGGCAGGATATCAGCGGCGTTTGCCGCTGATATGCCCTGTTGCAGCTTTATTATTGTTATTATTGGGAGTTAGCGTAAAACGCAACACTTTATGGTTGTAATTATTGGAAGCGTTTTGCGCTAACTCCGGGTGTTACTCTACGGATTAGGTAAAAACGTGTCAGTGGAAAATTACCAATTATGAAGTGCGGTATTTTGGAGCGGAGGTTGGTGGGAATAAAGCCAACAGGCCCGGCAGCCCCTGTATGTGAATTCTTGATACAGGGCTGCCGGTTGTCGTATTACTTCAGTTTTTGCCAGTACACCTTTTCGGCGGTTTTATTCAAAGCGTTTTCCAAAGTGTTTTGCGCGTCCTCATTATCCAGTTTCGGCATTTCGGTGCCTACCAGCAGGACGGTTTTTGAATCCTGGCTGGTGTACGGATCTTCCAGGTCCGGATTGTCAGGTGGGTTCTGTTCCAGCGTCAGGAACATCGGTGAAGCCGGGATACCGCTGGGTTGTAACCTGATACGGCGGTCATTATCCAGAGCGCCGGAATCACCCAGGTATATCGCGTACAGGTAGCCCGTACCCAGCGGTGGTTCACAAACTTGCGCATTCGGATCCAGCGGCTCCGGCGGCACATAGCTGGTAAAGAACACGAAGCCGCCACGTGCGGATGCCTTGGATAATACTTTTTCGCCGGTTTCCGCTAAATTGAAATACCAGCCTTTATAATCGTGATCAAGGCTGATTGATGTTGTGGTATTAACCAGGTCGCTGATCTGTACAACGGGTAATTCGTCGGTTGGCGGCAGATTATCTTCAAAAACTTTGCGGTCAATGACGGAATAAAACTGGTCACTGGAAGTGCGGTTCAACGGGTTGGGACGGCGGCCGGAACCCACGTTTAGATGGATACGGTATTCTGCACCGACCTGGCTTACCGCAGCGTTAACCGGGTTATAAAAACGGCGGTCGCCGCTAGCCAGATTTGCATACAACCGGCCATCGGGGACGTACCTTTTATTGTCCTCTGTACCTTCTTTGTTATTGAAATCAACCCGGAAAATCTGGCCCATGATGTCGATGGCGTAAAATCGGTCCATGGTGCCGTCGGCATCCATGTCCATCGCCGTGATGTTAGTGGGAATGGCATGGTCCATTTCCGGGATGATCAGGCTTGATTCCGAATGCGATGCCGAGGCGCCGCTGGTCGCCGACCATAGAAGGTCACCCGACTGCAGGTCAACCGCATAGATGGCGTTGCCGGTTCGATCCGCTTCCGCCGGAACGCTGCCGTCGTCGTATTGAGTATCGTTACCGCCGGTAAAAATCGCAACATCCTTAACCGTTGGCTCATCAACACTGCCGGTTTTGATCTTGGTGATCAGGGCGCGGGACCA
>JASFMT010000344.1:0-4719 GCA_050117455.1 Gammaproteobacteria bacterium
AATAATCACAAATGATCGGGACTAAAAAACCTCACGATTCATCAACGCCGTAATGTTTGCCAGGGTGATCGGCATTTGTTTACCATCTGCTAATACAGGTCAGAGACGACCGGTTTATCAGATAGCGAGCTGGAGGGTTCAGGCGTGTCAGTTACTTTACGTATGAAACAACTATGGTTTTCCATCTTGGTATTAGGTTGCATGCCCGGTGTGTCATTCGCAACGCCGGAGTCCAAATCCTTTGATGATTACACTATTCACTTGAATGCCTTTAATAGCGACACGCTGCAACCCAGCATGGCCAAAGCCTACAATATCATCCGCAGTAAAAATCGGGGCCTGTTAACCATATCCATAGTAAAGAAATCTTTATCATCAAACGGTGTGCCGGTGAAGGCGAATGTCAAAGCCAAGGCCACCAATTTAACCGGGCAATTGAAAGACATCCGGATTCGTGAAATTCACGACGGCGATGCGGTTTACTATATCAGTGAATTTTCTGTGGCTGACAAAGAGGTGCTGGATTTCACCATCCAGGTAACCCCCCACAACAACGGTGGTCCCTACGTTGTCGAAATGCGGCAACAGTTTTTTACCCAGTAAAAACTACACCGGCCTGCAGGTTTGGTTTAAAAGCGCGTAACGACGGCAACGCACCAATCTAAATTGGCAAAAACTGTTACTTGCGCATTAATTGATCATTTTGTTCAATCGCTGCACTTAACAAGCAAACACCTGACAATTCATCTAAAATTTTCTATTAGCGATCATTAATTGATGACCGGGAGGAGTAAATATTGTCAGGCCCCTATCAACGACGGGCAGGGAGCATTATTGCCGCCATATTGTTGTTTGCCGTTGGGCCGACGAACAGTGAACCGGCTTATTCCCCTCCCTCGCCGCATATTAAAAACGGTTTCTTAACCTTCGGTTTCCTGCCCGTAGAGAGCCCGGTGGCGTTGTTCAAGCGCTTTGCACCGCTGCGGGATTATTTGTCCATGCAAATTCAAATCAAGATCCGCATGGAAACGGCGAAAAACTTTACCGAGTTTGTTAAACGTACACGGCAGCGGCGCTATGATCTCGTGTTCACCGCACCCCATATGGCGCTGTACGCACTGGAACAACAAAACTACGAGGCGGCGGCCACTTTTGCAAAACCGTTAAAGTCGGTGATTGTGGTCAGGAAAAACAGTGCAATCCAGAATATCGCCGCCCTGGAAGGTAAAACCATTGCGACACCCCCGGAAAGTGCCATTGTCACGCTGGTGGGCAAGCGTTATCTGCAGGAAAACGCGTTAACCGCTATACGATACCGTGTTACGCGTACCCATAATGCGGCCTATTCCTCAGTGTTGGGTCAGGAAACGGATGCTGCTATTATTTCCAACTTCATTGCCAAAAAAGCCATCGCCAATAATTTACCATTAAAAATCGTGGGGCAAAGTGATCCGTTTCCAGGGATCGGTATCCTGGTCGCAAAAGACTTGCCGGACTCAATAAAGCAACATATTAAAACATCCTTGTGGGGTATGAAGGACCTGCCGCACGGCAAAAAGATACTAAGAGAGATTGCCCAACCGGGCTATGTCAAGGCCACCAGGCTGCAATTCGAGAAACTGCGTCCGTACGTTAATTCAGCTATACCGTAGTGGCATATGAATATTAAAAACAAAATTATTCACGTATATTCCACCGGCGGGGAAATTGTTTGTTAGTCGAAAACCCTCAACAACAGACGGCGGCACCTGTGAAAGCCACCAGACAACCAACCAGCACGCAACTATCATATTGGTTATCACACCTGAAGTTGCGTTTGTCGACACGCCTGATTGTGGCCCTGGTATCGATACAGGTATTAATGGTCGTCGCGGTTACCTGGAACAGTGTGCGTTTAATTCATTCGAGCCATGCCGATCTGCTCCAGGAATCGATTGACGCGGAAACAAAGCTGCTTGCCAATTCACTGGCCCCTGGCCTGGCGGCTAATGACCGCGCCATTGTTGAAGATGTACTGGCGCTGCTGGTTGAAAACAAACACTATGCCTATGTGGCCGTATTCAATATACATAACGAAGTGATGGCCAGCATGGGGCAGTATCGCGACAGTTTGCCGGATGCAAGTTACAGCGAGGCCGTTGAAGACAAAGTGTATGACGTGGTCAGTGATATCGAACTGGCAAATCAAAATCTGGGCCGGGTAAAGATTGGCTTTTCACTGGATAATGTGTCGCACATTGTAGCCGATACCAAGCAGCAAAATACCGCAATCGGTGTGCTGGGCCTGATGTTATCCATTCTCGTTACCGTTGTCTTGAGTCTATTCATGACCCGCAATTTGCGCCGGTTGGAGGAAGGGGCTAACGCGCTGCAACGGGGTGAACTGGACTACCGTATCAATATCCAGTCCGGGGATGAAATTGGCGATGTGGCTGATTCATTTGACCAGCTTGCTGAGCATCTGTCCAAAACCCAAAGCCAACTGGAAGAGAAGCACTCCGAACTCAAACGGGAAACGCGGTATTTGCAAACCCTGCTCAACGGTATTGACGCTGTTATCGTTGAAGCAAAAGTTCCCGGTTATCAGTTCAGTTATGTGAGTCAGGAAGCGGAAAACCTATTGGGTTATTCCGTGTCGCAGTGGTTAAAACCCAATTTCTGGCGGGACCATATTTACCCTGAAGATCGGGCCTGGATGGAAAAAGCCCTGGACGAAAACATCCGCGATGATCGTTCTTTCACCGTGGATTTTCGCATGGTGCATGAACTGGGACATGCCCTGTGGGTTCGTGCAATTAATAATGTGGAAATCAATGACAGTGGTGAGCCGGTCATCCGGGGTCTTATCCTGGATATCATGGAGCAAAAGACTGCTGAAGATCGCATCGTCTATCTTGCTGAACACGATTCGCTGACTGGATTGATTAACCGCCGGCGCTTCCAGGAAGAACTGGAGCGCAGCATTGCCTACACCCAACGCTATAAGCAACAGGGGGCGTTGTTGTTTATCGACCTGGACCAGTTTAAGTACATCAACGATACCTATGGCCACCAGTATGGTGATGAGTATTTGCTGGACGTTTCGCATCGCCTGGCAAAAGTGTTACGTAAAACGGACATTCTCGGCCGGCTCGGTGGTGATGAGTTTGGCGTGATTATTCCCAGTGTCACCGAAGAAGAGACCGAAACCGTGGCCAATGCATTGTTGGGTACGTTATCGCAGGAAATGGTTGAGTGCGATAACAAACTCATACATATCAGCGCCAGTATCGGCGTTGCATTTTTCCCCACCCAGGGTTACATCGCCAGTGATTTGCTCGCCAAGGCCGATGCCGCCATGTATACAGCCAAGAACAAGGGGCGCAGCCAGTTTCATATCTTCAGTGAAGACGATGACGAATTGTGGAACATGCAGGCGAAGATTCATTGGGAAGAACGCATCCGCTGGGCATTGGACAAGGACCGGTTGATATTACACTTTCAGCCGGTGGCAAACCTGAATACCAAGGCCATTGCACATTACGAAGTATTGTTGCGTATGCGAGGCCGCGAAGGCGAGCTAATTACGCCGTCGGCATTTATTGAAACGGCGGAGCGTTTTGGGTTGATCTATGATATCGACCGGTGGGTGCTAAGTAACGCGATCAAAGAACAGGCCCGGCGCCGGGATGCCGGCGAAGTCGTAACACTGGCGGTTAACGTCTCCGGCCGGCACTTTGGCAGTTCCGAGATTATGCTGTGGGTTAAAGAATCCATCGACAAATACAATGCCGATCCTAAAAACATTATCTTTGAAGTTACCGAAACCGCGGCGGTGGAAAACATGTCGCAGGCCCGTGAGTTTATAGATTCACTACGCTCGCTAGGATGCCGCTTTGCGCTGGATGATTTTGGTATCGGCTTTTCTTCATTTCATTACCTGCGAAACTTGCCGGTGGATTATGTGAAAATCGACGGTAGTTTTGTCCGTAATTTACACCTTGATGCAGAAGACCGGATATTCGTGAAGGCAATGGTTGATCTGGCGCGTGGTCTGGGTATTACCTGCATTGCCGAGTTTGTGGAAAACGGGGATATCGTCAACGTGTTGAAAGAGCTGGGTGTGGAACTGGGACAAGGCTATCACATCGCGCGGCCGCGAAAAAATACCATTCCGGATGGCCGTGCTCACTTCATGTAACCCTGGTATTTGTAAGTAATCTGCTTTGTTGTTGAGCAGGCTGTATCGATCGCATTTTGTGATTGATACGATCAAAATTATTCGCTGCAATGGCGCGCAAAATCTGCTTTCCTTCAATTTGCCCAGCATGGTTTATCTACAGGTCGTGATCATCATTCCTTTCATTGCGCGATAAGGGAATTAAATCTATTTCCGGTGCGACAATGACGTTTGTGAAGCCAGCATTCAAAAGCGGCCACAATCGGGAACCACTGTTCTATAACCCCCCAGGTACATCATGCGTGCGAGATCCGAAACTAACGTTGTTTAGTGGAGGCAGTACAACGGTTATGAAGAGGAAAGCAGAAAATGAAATTTCGACAGGTTGTCTGGATGCTTATAGTGTTTTTCGCGGTAACACTGGCCGGGTGCGCCGGTATGGAAGGTGAATCATCCGGCGAGAATGACGTTTCAAGCGGGGCGAAAGCCCAATTCGAAGAACTGTATGCCAAAGCCGAGAAAGCGTTGAAGGAATTGTCATCAGCGGGTGGTGCCTGGGC
>JASFMT010000345.1:0-4717 GCA_050117455.1 Gammaproteobacteria bacterium
CCGCTTCCGCCGGAACGCTGCCGTCGTCGTATTGAGTATCGTTACCGCCGGTAAAAATCGCAACATCCTTAACCGTTGGCTCATCAACACTGCCGGTTTTGATCTTGGTGATCAGGGCGCGGGACCAACTTTGACCCAGTTTGGGAAAGTTTTCACTGCCGCCGGTAATTTGCCACAATAACGTGGGCGCGGCATTAGGATTGGTAATATCCAGCGCGTAGTAGTTGCCACCCCCGCGGCGCATGCCGGCAATGACAATGACCTGGTCGTCATTGTTTGTCTCAATTTCGCCGTCTTGGTCGGCGTCGCGGACCAGGACAGATAGTTGACCATCCATGCCATAGGGATGAGATTCACCGGCAACGCCATCGCGCAACTGTTTCAGGTTGCCCAGTAATACCTTGGGGATGAAAGCAACCCGTTCCTGTCCGGTTTCGGTGTCGATAGCATGTAATAATCCTTCATTGGTGCCGAAAACAATGATAGAGCCGTTATCGCCACCGTAATTTATGACCTGGGGATTGGAGTGCAGGGGGTCACCAATGGGGTTGCTGTCGCGGGATCTCGCCCAGTTTATTAAAGCGTTAACTTCCGCCTGTGTCGCGTTTTCCATCCCCAAATCCGTTGTGGAGACATTTTCGGTAGCTAGTGCCACCAGATTCGGGTTTTCAGGGTTGGCGCTGTTTTGAGTGTATATGTTACGACTGGTTTGATTCAGGATCTGTTCCGCGGCGCCACCGGCACTGATATCATCGCCATCATTTGTAGTGCTCCATTTGCTGGAAATACCGGTTGCGAACCCTCCCAGGTCATTCAGTGCAGGACTGCCGTTTTGATCCTGCAACTCGATACTTCCATCGTCATTTTCATTAAGAAAGTAGCCTTTGAGGTTGCCCATCCACTGGGGTTTTACATCCGGTTTGAATAACGCGAAATACAGATTGTTGTCATGGACAAAGCGGTTGGAACTGCTGACGGAAGTTGCGGGACTGACCAGGGTCTGGGCGGACTCAACAACGGTTGTAAGCACGTCACTGATAGAATCGGAAAGCTGTGACGCGGTACTCGCAGAGAAAAACCGGCCACCACCATTAGTGGCAGTATCTTTTAATAGTTGTACCGCTGTCGTTTGCTCCAGGTCAAAAGCAATAGTGTGGGTAATAACGTTGTCCACTACGTCCGTATCGGGCAAGAAATCATTGTCGTGTAAATGTTTGGCGACGTTCGGCAGGCAGTCCGTTTCGTTGGCATCGGAAAACCGGCAATTTTCACCAGAGTGTTCCAGGTTATTTATATTAGTATCCGCGTCACCGTCACGGGTCGGCATACCATCGGTAAGAATTACCAGGTGATTTCGAATGGCGCATTGGCCATCTTTGGTATTTTTGAAAGGTGATTTATATGTGTTGCCTTTGAATATGCCCTGGTCACTACTGTCGGCACCGTAAACCGGGCTCAATCCGCTAAAATACCGGCTGGCTTCAAACGCGGTTTCCGCCAGCGGTGTCCAGCCGTCAGCGGTGAGTCCTTCGATATTGTTTGAACCATTGACACGATCCCAGAAATAATTCACCGAACCATTGTTTAACTGGCGCATCTGGGTTATAAACCGCCCGCCACTGTCAGAACTGCCATTGTTCTGGTTAAAGCGCATTAGCGCCAGGTTCAATCCCTCGGTATCGGGGTTAACACTATCGGGGTTCTGGGGATCAAAAATCAGGTTTTTGAAAACATCTTTAACAATCTGTATTTTTGTCCGTTGTTCATTGGCATTACTGGGCCGATCTCCCATACTGCCGGATGTATCCAGAATGAATACAACATTGGCGTTGGCAGAGGTGGTTACCTGGCCGGTAAATATTTCGGTGTCATCGGCAAACACGGGGCCGGTCGTTACTAACGCTAACCCCATACCGGCTGTCGCGGCAATTCCTTTTCGCTTGACGCTCCTGATATTAAAAGTCATAAATCACCTCGATATTTCATATTTATTGGAATTTTTTATTACTTCGCCTGCCCGCTGCCGGGCCGTAATTTGGTTGCACCCTGCAGTTGACTACGCGTGACGTTGTTATTGGCGATGTTGCCGGTGGCGACGATGTCAACGATGTCGGCGGCCGGTGTGTTGCTGTCCATGATTTCGAAACTGCTACCCGCACGGGTTCGCGCCTGGGGGATGTACCCCACATGGCGGACTTCCGTATCCAACATGACTTTTTCGCCGGTGTTGTAGTGCGTTGTATTTTCTTCAGGGTCGCACACACTGCCATTAGCTAATATGCAGTCTTCGTTGCGAGGCCAGTTTTGGTCAGGCTCATCAATAACTGGCCGTACAGTTTCCGCTTGTTCGACTAAATCGCGGGATTGAGATAGTTTGATAAATGTATTGTTAATAGCTGATTCGGCAGCCTGGAAGGCAATATTGCCTTTTTGAAAATTGGACGCCATTTTCTCTTCCATGACGGTTTCATTGAGTGATGTGGTACCGATCACTGTCAGCACCAACAATATAAGCAGGCTAACAATGAGAACCGAGCCGGATTGGTTGCTTTTTAATTTGGGGTTTGCCTGATTTTGTGGTTTATTCATAGCGATAAAATCCAAACAGTCTGTTAAACGTTGTTGCGCAGGGGAACAGTTGTAGTGACCACTTGCCGTTTTACGCGCCGGAATTGATCCGGATTTCCCGCGGTGCTAAATATTGTATCCAGGATGGTAAAAGTTTCGGTCACCGGTTGCTGTTTAATAGGGTCTTCGGTGCGGGTCAGCAGGGCAATACGGACACTCACCACATTCAATGTGTTGTCCAGTGTAGATGCGTTGACATAGCGGTCCGGCGTCTGGGCCGCCGGTGTATCGTTGGCAAAATTGGAATTATCGCCCAGCAAAATCTGCATGCTTTCGATGCCATCGGCGATCGGTTGTGCTAAAGCATTTCCGTTGCCCCGGCACATCAGTTGGCCAAATCCATCGGCATTTTGTTGAATAAAAAATGTATTAACTGCAATACCATCCGGCGTTGCC
Organism: Gammaproteobacteria bacterium; assembly: GCA_050117455.1. Taxonomy (GTDB): domain Bacteria; phylum Pseudomonadota; class Gammaproteobacteria; order SZUA-152; family SZUA-152; genus JAKEGK01. The sequence continues at coordinate 3,025 of JASFMT010000345.1, forward strand.
TGGCCCAGGCAATCCGTGGGTGAAGTGAACCTGACAGTGATACTGTCACTACCGTCATTATCGCCATCGTCCACGGTAACGCGGTTGTTGATCGGTGGTGCGCCATAGGGTTTAAAACCAGCCTGTTGGATATTATTTTGCAGAAACTCCATGGCGATGCGCTGGTTTTCCTGCAGCCGCGCCAGTTCGCTTTGGACGCGGTAGGATTCCTTGCTGCTGATATAGATTTGTATCACACCGGCGATTAATAGCAGACTCAGTGCGATGGCCACCATGATTTCCACCAGGGTAAAACCCTGTTGCCGCTTTTGCGTTTTGATGGTCCTGTGCGAACGATTTTTCATGGGATAAATACCAGGGTATGCGTCTTAAGTTCCTGGTTTCCGGCCTGTGGATTCACGTCGGTCCAGTTGATGGTCACCGTGAGTGAGGAGCCGGGAACGCAAACGCCACCGGCATCCGGCAAGGGATTGCAGGTGATAGTGGCCGATCCACCCGGTAACAGGTTTTTTACGCCTCCGTTGTTTCCCATTCCGCAGGCAAAAACATAGAGATCGGCTTCCGCCATTTGCCGGCTGGTACATGTGTCTACGTCACCGCCACCGGAGGTTGCGCTGCAAAGCGGGTTATAAGTGCCTTCATCGAGACACGCAATATCGTCGGTGTTTACCTGGGAATATTCATTGACTGATTCGTCGGCGGCAGCTTGTATTGCCGCTGTGTTAATTCTGGCCCGTTCGGCAATATCGTTGGCAAGAATTGTCGCCTGGCTGCGCATGGTGGAACTGGTGGTTCCACGCAGTCCCTGAACCTGGATGCCGGCCATGCCCAGCAATCCAATGGATAATATAAACAATGCGATGAGGACCTCAACCATTGTAAATCCTGTCTGGTAGTTGGCGAGGTTATTTACGCTTTGGGTTTTCATGGTTCTCTCTCAAATAGCCCTTATCAAAACTTGTATCAGGCAGGACAATCTGCCAGGTTGATGTTCTCGTCACCATTGGCATCTTCCACTGTTAGGCTTTGCACGCGGCCGGATATGGATATGTCAATACCGCGTTTTAAGTCATCCCGTCCGGAAGGCGCGCAAAGGGTCCAGGTACCCGCTGAACTACTGGCGAGCCCCGATGGCTGATAAGTAATGGTCTCACGGTCATTTTTATTTTCGTCGTCGGTACTTTCAATTCGCAGGGTATACCCCTCGGGCAATCCGGCAAATTGCAGTAGCAAGGTATCGTCGCCGACATCGATAGTGGCGTCACAATTGGCGTCGGTGAATACCAGCCACCCGTCGTTCCAGGCTTCGATGGTTTCGTCCGCAGTGGTATTTTTACAGTCGGCTGGATTGCCGCCATCTGAAATACATAGTGATGTGCAGGTGCCTTCGGTGATTGCCGTGCTCCGTGCCAGGTTCAGGGCACCGGCGAACGCACGCACCTGCGACGATACGCGGTTTTGCTGAAACATGCTGGAAAGTGGTGTGGAGAGGGTAATGACGATCACGGCAATGGCGAGCACCACCATGAGCTCGATGAGCGTAAAGCCCCGTTGTTGTTTTTCCCCCCGTAACATGGGAGGAAGTATGCAACATCCCGCAAAAGTGGAGAAGTGGCCTTGTAGATAGGCGGTCGATCAGGATGATAAACGGCTGAATTGCTATAACCGTTTATAAGTCTTGCTATAAAATGAT
>JASFMT010000346.1:0-4706 GCA_050117455.1 Gammaproteobacteria bacterium
TCCAACTAACAAATCCCAGTCAATGGTATCCAGGATCAGTTTACGTATTAACTCTCTGGAGTCGTGGTCATAAAAATCTATTGGATTATAGTTATCGGTGAGGACAATTGCGGGGGTATTAGGTGGAAACTCAAAACGTTTGCCAAGATGATCCTTGATAGCTGTCGCGAAGAAAGGATGAATGGTAAATATATCCCGATCGGGCTTTTTGAATTCTCGCGGCGCACCCTGGTAAGCAACCATAATAATATTGCCGATTTCTTTTTTGCTTTTGATCTCATAGGTCGGATAGATTTCCATCTGGTCAAAGACCTCGTCGAGAGTCTTTGCCACAGAAGCGGTCATATAGTTATCGCCTGCCAGGCTGCCAATAATATTAATAGCCAACACGCCTTGAGGTTTTAGACGTTCTCTTGCCTCAGCCAATGCTTCCCGGCTTAACAGATGCGCCGGCGTGGTGTCGCCATTAAACGCATCCAGGATGACGTAATCGTATTTCTTTTCGCTGTGCGCCAGTACGTATCGTCCATCTTGCGCGAAAACTTCCCCTTTGTTATTAAAGTTAAAATATTCGCGCGCCAACTTCACGACTTTCTGATCGATATCCACAACATCACAAACCACTCCTTGCTGTTCATACCAATTGGGTACCAGCCCGGCACCCAGGCCGACAACCAGGCAATTGTTACCATCCGGGTTCAACATGTAGGGTATGAACTGCAGGTAATAGTTGTACATATAAATCGATAAGCCGTTTCGCATATCCATTCCGCCCTGGATCATGCTATCGATCATCATATAGCGGGAATGCTTTTGCGCTGACTTGCTGTCAACCACTTTAAGCGTACCGTAAAAACTTTCGGTATGGGCAACTTTTTCCAGGGTAGAACCATCGGAAAGTTTCTTGGAATTAAATTCATAGGGATGATACAGCAGGAACGGTAATACCACTGCCGCAACGGCGACCCACTGGCGTCTAAAAATGACAAAGTACCCAATCGAAAGCACAATCAGCAAACTACCGGTAACCAGAAAAATTTTATCGACACCTAACAATGCCACCAGCAGGAACCCGGTAATTACCGTACCTGCCGTACTGCCGATGGTGGATAAGGCGTAAAGTCCCCCGACGACAGCGCCAAGATTACGCAACTGCGACGCGGCAATTTTTACCAGGTAAGGAGACACACAACCCAGCAAAAACAAAGCCGGGCCAAACAAAATTAAGGTGCTTATAAAGGCCCCGGTACGCAACCCCAGCGGCGCACACAGCTTGAGCACGGGTGCCTGCAGCATCGGCACCAGTAACGTTAACGCGCCGGCGACCATGATAATGGAATAAAGATACTTTGGTGAAGAATAACGATCAGCGAGATAACCACCGAAAGCATAACCAAGAGATAACGCCACTAATGTAACGGTAATTAGCGATGTCCAGACAAACAGGCTAACGCCAAAAAAAGGTCCGATCACCCGTGAACCCATCACTTCGATGGCCATTACCAGAGCACCGCAAAGCACCGCGGTTAATAGAATATACATCATGAAACCTTTACTCTGGTTTTGTTGCACAGCCATTATCACCACCCGTTATTTTATTAATTGGTCATTATACGATTATGAATTTGATTAAGAGGGAGGGAACACCAGCAATTTAATGGATAACGATATGAACATCATCCCCCACACCCATATTGAATTGCAGGTTCGCCCGCCCCTGGTTGACAGCGATTTCCACCAATCCGTTGGAATTTTCGTACCAGAATCCTGCACCTAGATTAACATCTGAAAAAGTCCTTGCCCAGCTAAATCGATGACCGTTCACGACGAGAGTTTGCGTATTACTAACAGCCTCTGCTCGTATACCGGTTACGGCATTGCCAAAATGGTCAACATAGATAATTCGGTGTAAATCAGGCAACCAGTGTGGTTTTTCTTTTTTTTCCAGCAATAACGGCTCGCCAGGCACCGGTTCGCCATTGGCCAGCATAGCAGCAACCGGCGCGAACAAATCCCGGCCGTGAAAACTTGAAGACAACCTTTTGGGTTGCCAGTCGATACACCACCATTTGATATCAGAACCGTGTTTGGCATGAATCGCAATCGTATTGAACAAACCGTTATCAGGCCCCACGAACCAGCGGCCCTCAGCATTCAACACGACCGGCTTTCGCGTACTTCCTACGCCGGGATCAACAACGCATAGAAACACCGTATTTTCGGGAAACTCGTTAACCAGTGATGCGAGCAGATAAGCAGAGGCCTTCGGATCAAAACTTGGCGCATCATGCATGAGATCAATAACGGTTGCGGCGGGTGCCATTTGCGCCAATACGGATTTCATTTGGCCCACGTATGGTCCGTTAAAACCAAAATCCGTAAACAATACAATCATTGAATATTCCCGCTACCGGTCATCGTTTCGAGGTATAAGGCAATTGTCTTTGAAGTTATTGATAAATGGTTGGGTCATCAATACCGGCTTCTTTAAAGCCGACGGCCCGTAAGCGGCAGGAATCGCACTGCCCGCAGGCCCTGCCGCTGCCGTCGGGATCATAACACGAAATGGTTAACCCATAATCCATACCCAGGGAAACCCCTAGCCGGATAATATCTGCCTTGGTCAAATTTATAAGCGGCGTGTCAACCTTAAACGCTTGTTGTTCCACGCCGAGCTTCGTTGCCAGGTTCGCGGTTTTCTCAAAGGCTTCAATAAATTCCGGACGGCAATCCGGGTAACCTGAATAATCCACCGCATTGACCCCAATATAGATGTGAAAGGCGCCAAGCACCTCTGCCCAACCCAGCGCCAGTGAAAGAAAAACCGTGTTGCGCGCGGGCACGTAAGTAACCGGGATCCCCTCGACCGGTGCCCTGGGTACTGGTACCGACCGGTCGGTTAACGCTGATCCGGTAATGCCTGCCAGGTCCAGGTGTAAAATTTTATGGTCCTCGACACCTACATGAAGGGCAACTTTCTTTGCCGCTTCCAGTTCACACTGATGTCGCTGTTCATAGTTAAAACTTAGTGCATAACATTCAAAACCGCGGCTCTTTGCCACGGCCAGCGTAGTGGCCGAATCGAGCCCACCGGATAATAATATGACAGCTCGCTGTGTCATCGGCCAGGCTCATCCCCCCATAAAAGTTTATGGAGCTGCATTTGAAAACGTACCGGCAAATTGTCCCGTAAAATCCATTCGGCAAGTTGGGCGGCATTCATATCACCATAGCTTGGTGACATCAATATTTCGCACCGGCCTCTCAAACTATTCGAATCAATGAACGCTTTCGCCCATTGATAATCCTGCTCGCCGCAAATCACAAACTTAAGTTGATCTTTCTTTTGGAGACTAGCGAGATTGTCCAGGCGGTTGCGATGTTCTTCTTTTGAACCCGGGGTTTTAATATCCATTACCTTGATAACGCGGGGATCGACCATATCAACGGGAAGCGCACCACTGGTTTCCAATGAAACCTCAAATCCCGCGTCGCACAACATCGTCAGCAATTGAAGACAATTTTTCTGCGCCAGCGGTTCGCCACCCGTTACGGTAACCCAATGGGTGCGATATTGCTTAACCTTCTCCAGAATATCATTTAATGTCAGCCATTCGCCGCCGCTAAATGCATAGGTCGTATCACAATACTGGCAACGTAACGGGCATCCCGTCAGGCGAACAAATACCGTGGGCAGCCCTACGGTACGGGATTCGCCCTGTAACGACAAAAAGATTTCGGTGATGCGTAGCGCGCCATCGGAAGATTGATTAGCGGCTTTTTGCGTCACCATATCGGAACTGTGCTTATCCAAAATAACTAGACATTACGTTGCATTGGAAAACATGGCCATCGTATCTTTACAACAAGATACAAAACATATTCTATTGTCAGCGGCTGGACTTTAGATTTTTAATTCGTTTTTGCGCGAGGCGCGCAGCCGTGGATTTTGGATAGGTAGATACAATTGTATTCAACGTCTGCATGGCAAGTTTTTTATCGCCAAGCTCGTCATACGTATAACCGATTTTTAACATGGCGTCAGCCCGCTTCGGGCTGTTGGGATAGTTATCAATAACCTTCCTGAATTCCTGCAATGCCACTTTGTAGTTTTCCTGGGCATAATTCGCTTCCGCCAACCAGTATTGCGCGTTATCGGCATACGCTGCTTTAGGATAGGTTTCGAGAAAGGCCGTCAGAGATTTTGCGGCCAGCTCATACCGGCCCTGTTTAAGCAAATTAAAACCTCTTTCGTAGGCAGAGCGGGCAACGTTGCGTTCCACTTCGGACATCGCCGAAGTTGCGGCGGGTTGTTGCGATCCTGGTGCGCCGCCACCAGACCTGGGGGCAACAGGGACAGGGCTGGTAGGCATGCCACCGGTAGTTGTTGACGGCTGTGTCTGTGCAGGGGCAGACGAAGATCTATTCCCGCCTTCGAGCTGGCGCAGCCGCTGGTCGATATCCGAGTAAATTTTTCGTTGCTGTTCCCGCAGGCTTTTTAACTCGTGACTTTGTACTTCAATGTCACCGATGAGTTGCTGCATATCACGCTGTAGTTGATCGACGCGTTGTATCATATCTGCCAGGTTCTGATTATTCAGCCGGTTTTCCAGACGTGTAACGCGTTTTTCCAGATCTGATACGGTGGCGCTTTGCGCCACGGCATCATAGACCGGTGCCGGCGCGGCGATCACCGCAGCACACAT
>JASFMT010000347.1:0-4696 GCA_050117455.1 Gammaproteobacteria bacterium
TAATGAACATATCACCAGCGGCGCCATCCATGCGTTATCCATCAAGACGTATACGCCCGAAAAGTGGGAAACCGCCAAACTGTTGCAGGTAGGTGGGGAATAACTGCAGGTAGGTGGGGAGTAACGTGCCTTTACGAATTTCCGTTGCGTGAACAGCAGCTCACCCTTATCAAACGATTGCCAATAACCATCATTAAACCAGCAATTTGACGATTAGCTAGCTACCCATAATGTAACACCGATAACAACCACCCGATAAATTTAGCTACCCGGCACACGACTATTCATGGATAAACTCATTATTACCGGCGGTGCACCCATCAAGGGCGAGATTCGCATTTCCGGCGCCAAAAACGCCGCCCTGCCCATACTGGCGGCAACATTGTTAGCCGACGACGCCATGCGCGTCTGCAATGTTCCGCACTTGCAGGACGTGACGACTACCATGGAATTACTGGGAGCCATGGGGGTGGAACTGGTGGTGGATGAGCGGCTCAGTATTGAAGCGAATCCTTCGTCCATCAAGAATCACTATGCGCCATACGAACTGGTAAAAACCATGCGCGCGTCGATATTGGTGCTGGGTCCGTTATTGGCCCGCTACGGCATGGCCGAAGTGTCATTACCCGGTGGATGTGCCATCGGTTCGCGGCCGGTGAATCTGCATGTGCATGGCTTGCGGCAAATGGGCGCCGACATCGAGATTGAAAACGGCTATATCAACGCCCGGGCCAAACGCCTGCACGGGGCCAAGCTGGTCATGGATATCGTATCGGTGACGGGCACGGAAAATCTCATGATGGCCGCGGCGCTGGCCAAAGGTACCACGGTGATCGAAAACGCCGCCCGCGAACCGGAAGTGGTGGATTTGGCCAATTGCCTGAACAAAATGGGCGCCAAAATCGAGGGTGCCGGGAGCGCCACGATCACGGTGGAAGGCGTGGATAACCTCGCCGGGATTGAATATACCGTATTACCCGACCGCATTGAAACCGGCACCTACCTGATTGCCGGTGCCATTTCCGGGGGGCAGGTTAAGTTGCGCAACACCAGGCCGGACATGCTGGACGCCGTGCTGGTTAAGCTCGAAGAAGCCGGTGCCAGCATCGAAACCGGTGACGACTGGATATCGCTGGACATGCACGGCAACCGGCCCAGGGCGGTGGACATCCATACGGCGCCCTACCCGGCGTTTCCCACCGACATGCAGGCCCAGTTTTGCGCGTTGAACGCCGTTGCCGATGGCGCCAGTTCCATTACCGAGACCGTATTCGAAAATCGCTTTATGCACATCCAGGAACTGCAACGCATGGGCGCTGATTGCCGGCTGGAAGGTAACACGGTGTTTATCAAAGGCGTGGAACAACTTACCGCCGCACCGGTGATGGCCACCGATTTGCGCGCTTCTGCCAGCCTGGTACTGGCGGGACTGGTGGCCGAGGGCGACACCCAGGTGCAGCGTATCTATCACATTGACCGCGGTTACGAACGCATCGAGGAAAAATTACAGCAGCTGGGCGCCATTATCCGGCGGGTACCTGCTTAACCAATCTTGCCACTAATATCGTTGTTTGCATTATGAATAAACCGTTTATTATCGCGCTGTCCAAAGGCCGCATCTTTAAGGAAACCCTGCCATTACTCGCGCACGCCGGAATTGAACCGGCGGACGATCCGGAGTCCAGCCGCAAGCTGATCCTGGATACCAACCGTGACGATACCAAGTTGCTGATTCTTCGCGCCTCGGATGTACCCACTTATGTGCAATACGGTGCGGCGGATGTGGGTGTTGCCGGCAAGGATGTCTTGCTGGAGCACGGTGGTGAAGGACTTTATGAACCGGTGGATTTGCAGATTGCCAAATGTAAACTCATGGTGGCGGGCAAAGCCGCCTCGAAGGATCAGGGTTCGTTGTCATCGGGCCGCCGGTTGCGGGTCGCCACCAAATATATCAACAGTGCCCGCGAGTTTTACGCCGGCAAGGGTCAGCAGGTGGAGTTGATCAAACTCTATGGCTCCATGGAACTGGCGCCGCTGGTGGGGCTGGCTGATTTCATCGTGGATGTGGTGGATACGGGTAATACCCTGAAAGCCAATGGTTTGGAGCCCCTGGAGCATATTGCCGACATCAGTTCCCGCCTTATTGTGAACAAGGCGTCCATGAAAATGAAACATGAAACGGTGAAAGGCTTCATATCTGATATAATGGAAGCCGTTGCCGGGCGCGACAAATAGCAGTAGCTGCCAATAGCGTGTGAAGCGACAACTGATCGTGAATGCCGAAAATGAGTATCCCGAAACCCCATGAACATTAAGCGATTGAATATTTCCGACAGCGATTTCTGGCCACAGCTGGAGCGGCGTTTGGCGTGGGACGAAGTGTCCGATGCCAGCGTTAACACGGCGGTGACCGAGATTCTGCAAGCGGTGCGCGAGCGCGGAGATCAGGCCCTGGTGGAGTATACCAATCGCTTTGATGGTATGAACGTGGCGTCGATGCAGGAGCTGGAAATCAGCGCCGCGCAAATTGACCAGGCGCTCAAAGTCATCCCTGCTGATCAAAAGCAGGCGCTGGAACGGGCAGCGCAACGGGTGCGCAGTTATCACGAGCACCAGAAACAGGATAGCTGGAGTTATACCGAGGCCGATGGAACCTTGCTGGGCCAGCAGGTGACACCCATGGACCGGGTGGGGTTGTATGTGCCCGGCGGCAAAGCGGCTTATCCGTCATCCGTATTAATGAACGCGATTCCCGCCAAGGTGGCCGGTGTTGCGGAACTGATTATGGTGGTACCCACACCCAAAGGCGACATTAATAACCTGGTATTGGCGGCGGCGGCCATCGCCGGTGTGGACCGCGTATTTGCATTGGGCGGTGCCCAGGCCGTGGCGGCACTGGCTTATGGCACGCAAACGGTGCCCAGGGTGGACAAGATTGTCGGTCCGGGCAACATCTATGTCGCAACCGCCAAGCGCATGGTGTTCGGTCATGTGGGCATTGACATGATAGCCGGCCCGTCGGAAATTCTGGTGGTCTGCGACGGCCAGACCGATCCCGACTGGATTGCCATGGATTTGTTTTCCCAGGCCGAGCACGATGAAGATGCCCAGTCCATTCTGGTGTGCCCCGACTCAACCTACGTCGATCGCGTGCAGCAAAGCATGGAAAAACTGATTAGTGAAATGGAGCGCGAATCCATCCTGCAGGCGTCATTGTCGCAGCGGGGTTTGCTAATCGACGTGGACACCATGGAACAGGCTATTGACGTGGCAAACTACATTGCGCCGGAGCATCTGGAATTATCCGTTGAAGACCCGCAAGCTTTGGTGCCACAAATTCGCCACGCCGGTGCTATTTTCATGGGCCGCTATACCGCGGAGGCGCTAGGCGATTATTGCGCAGGTCCCAACCATGTTTTACCCACATCGCGCACCGCGCGATTTTCTTCACCGTTGGGGGTTTACGATTTCCAGAAACGTTCCAGCCTGATTATGTGCTCCGCCGAAGGTGCCGCCACGCTGGGAGAAACGGCGTCGGTATTGGCGCGCGGCGAAGGACTGACGGCGCACGCCCGTTCGGCTGAATACCGCTTAAAGAAATCTTCAAACCAATAACCGGGTAGCAGACAACCGTCATCTCCTGAATTTATTCCACGACCGAAACGCCTTCACATATTGCTGCGATCATGAGCGACAATAACACAAGCGAAGAGAACGCGGCGCAGGGTCTGGCCGGGCAGGTTGCGCAATGGATTCGTCCCGACGTGCAAAAGTTTTCTGCCTACCATGTGCCGGATGCTACCGGTTTCGTCAAACTGGACGCCATGGAAAATCCCTATCCCTGGCCGCCGTCACTACAAGATGACTGGCTGGATTGTCTTCGCAATGCCGACATTAACCGTTATCCCGATCCGGCGGCCCGTCAACTGAAACAGGCGCTGCGCGATGAACTGGGTATTAGCAACCGGTTCGATGTGTTGCTGGGCAACGGTTCCGATGAGTTAATACAAATGTTAGCCATGGCGGTGGCGCAACCGGGGCGGGTAGTGTTGGCGCCGGAACCGGGTTTTGTCATGTATCAAATGATTGCCACCATGGCAGGCATGGATTATATCGGTGTGCCGTTGAAACAAGATTTTAATCTCGATGATGGCGCGATGCTGGAGGTTATTAACAATAAACAGCCGGCTTTGGTATTTTTGGCTTACCCCAACAATCCCACCGGCAATCTGTTTGACAAAGATGTCATCAAGGCGGTCATTGAAGCCGCTCCCGGCCTGGTCATTGTGGATGAAGCGTATCACGCGTTTGCCGGGGACAGCCTGATCGACTGGCTGGAAAAGTATGACAACCTGTTGTTGATGCGCACGGTTTCCAAAATGGGATTGGCAGGTTTGCGGCTCGGGTATCTGGTTGGCGATCCGCAATGGTTGAGTCAACTGGATAAAACGCGGTTGCCATACAATATAAACACCTTAACCCAGTTAAGCGCCCGGTTTGCCTTGAAGCATTTCGAGGTCTTCAAAGCACAGACGCAACAAATCTGCGAAGACCGCGAGAAGCTTTATGGGGCGTTATGCAAGTTGGAGCAGGCGCAGGTGTTTCCATCACGGGCCAATTTCATTCTGTTTCGCATTCACGGTGTACCATCGCAAACTATCTTTGACGCCCTGAAGGAACAGGGTATATTAATCAA
>JASFMT010000348.1:0-4684 GCA_050117455.1 Gammaproteobacteria bacterium
ATTACATCAAAGCCCAGATCCGGCAATTGCGCCAGATCCCGGTAGGTGATACCCGGCCGTTTTAACAGTTCCGCCAGCCGAGCTTCGCGGGACAGGGAAACATCAGCGATCTTTTCCAATTCTACAGCAGCGGGTTGGCCGGGGCGCACAAAGGATTCATGCAACCGTTGTTGTTCACGGGCAATGGCGTCGCGTTTAAGATTAAATTTGCGCCAACGCTCGTCGTCCACCAGCCCCAGTTTTCTGCCAATATCCGTTAGCCTCAGGTCCGCGTTATCTTCGCGCAGCAGCAGCCGATATTCGGCGCGGCTGGTGAACATGCGATAGGGTTCCTGGGTGCCGCGGGTGACCAGGTCATCGATTAACACGCCGATATAGGCTTCATCGCGTTGCGGATACCAGGTTTCCTGGTCTTTTGCCTGCAACGCGGCGTTCATGCCGGCGACCAGGCCCTGCGCCGCGGCTTCTTCGTAACCGGTGGTGCCGTTGATCTGGCCGGCAAAAAACAAGGCATGAACATGCCTGGTTTCCAGTGACGGTTTTAATTCCCGGGGATCAAAGTAATCATACTCGATGGCATAACCTGGCCGGGTTATATGCGCGTTTTCAAAGCCTTTCATGGACCGGACCAGTTCATACTGCACGTCAAACGGCAAACTGGTGGAAATGCCGTTGGGATACACTTCGTTGGAGGTTAACCCTTCCGGTTCCACGAAAATCTGGTGGGAGTTTTTATCGGCGAAACGCACCACCTTGTCTTCAATAGACGGGCAATAACGCGGCCCGGTACCTTCAATAACACCGGTGAACATAGGTGAGCGGTTCATCCCGCCGCGAATAATGTCATGAGTGCGTTCGTTGGTGTGGGTGATATGGCAGCTGATCTGGCGCGGATGTTCACTGGCGTCCCCCATGTAGGAAAACACCGGTACCGGATCATCGCCCGGTTGTTCCTGCAACTGGCTGTAGTCAATGGTTTTGGCATCGATGCGCGGCGGGGTGCCGGTTTTTAACCGGTCGACGCGAAACGGCATTTCGCGCAACCGCGCAGCCAGGGTATTGGACGGCGGATCACCGGCCCGACCGCCCTCGTGATTGGCCAGCCCGATATGGATCTTACCGGCCAGAAACGTGCCCACGGTAAGCACCACGGAGCGCGCGGAAAAATTCAGTCCCATCTGGGTACGCACGCCGATGACCCGGTCACCGTCGATCATCAGGTCGTCCACCGCCTGCTGGAATATTTTCAGGTTGGGCTGGTTCTCGAGCACCGAACGAATGGCCTGCCTGTACAACACACGATCCGCCTGGGCACGGGTGGCGCGCACCGCGGGACCTTTACGGGCGTTGAGCCGACGAAACTGGATGCCGGCGCGATCAATGGCCCGGGCCATGATACCGCCCAGGGCGTCGATCTCCTTCACCAGGTGTCCTTTACCGATACCGCCAATAGCGGGATTGCAGGACATCTGGCCCAGCGTATCGATACTGTGAGTCAGCAACAGCGTTTTGACGCCCAGGCGCGCCGCCGCCAGGGCAGCCTCGGTCCCGGCGTGACCACCGCCAATCACAATCACGTCGAATGTCTCGTTATGGTGCATAACCTTCTGAATTAAAATGGAATTGGGCGCTTATTTTACGCCTCGAACAGCACTTAGCCAACTCATTTGCAGGCGATTTCGGCAAAATTTCAGCGTGAAAATCGAATTCTGAAAAGCTCCCGTGTTAGCCAAAGTCCGGTCAGTACCTACCTGTGACTTGTCGTTGGAAGGTTTGTCACAAAATGACAATATAAAGTTCATCCTGTTGTAACACATAGACACCAGAATGCCGGTGGAATTAACGAAAACTACACGCGTTACCGCTTCAACGAAGATCACTCATGACCCAATCACAAAACCAGCAACGCCAATTACCAACACGCCGCCGGTCAACCAATTTTAATGGCGGCGCGATCATTGACCCTGACGGCAGGGAAATACCAATCACCGAGTCCATGCTACAAAAAGCGTTCAACGATCTCATTTCGGCATGGGAGCACGCCCATCAAAGGCGCACGTCGAACTGATTGTTACACCGGCATAACCAGTCTTCAGCACAAAAATATCCTGGTAATTTAATTGAGCGGCTACCATAAGCAAATCCATTAGAAATTAACGTATTAAATAAGTTATCGCTATGATTTACGCCCTGTATTAGTGTTGATAATATCGATTTAAATCAGGATACTGATAATAACCAACGGCACACAGTCGCTGTTACAGCAAACACCACATACCCTTTCTTTGCCGTATAACAAACGAATCCAGCCAAACAATAATAGAGATTGCGGTATGTGGTTTTCAATCCGCACGCCGGATTGCATTGTTCAACCAGCCATGAGGTACCCGGTTATGCAATCACAACACTTTCCTTTGCTGTATTTTCATATCATGTTATTCGGTGCCGCGTTGTTATTTATTGTACAAGTGACTCGCGCGGATACGCCGATTTCCATGGATGGTATGATGATGAAGCTGGCCACGGAAAACAACGACGCCGCAGCCCAGTATTTTGTAGGGCGCAATTTTCTGGTAGGCAAAACCGTCCGCGTTGACAAAACCAGGGCCGCCAAATGGTTTATCCAGGCAGCCCGGCAAAACCACACCAAGGCCCAATACGAGTTAGGCCGACTTTATTTAAGGGGCGATGGCGTAACAAGAAACCGTGACGTGGCGCTGGAATTAATAAAGCGCGCAGCGCAAAAAGAACATGTTGCGGCCCAGTATGAACTGGCAAAGCTGTATCTGAACCGAAACAATGACTTCGCCAATCCCGGCAAAGCGGTAAAATGGCTGCAAGAAGCCGCGAGCAACAACCATCCCACGGCCATGTTTACGCTGGGTAAACTGTTTTATGAAGGCAAGCGGGTTCGTCCACGTACTGAACAAGGCCTGCGCCTGCTTAAAGACGCGGCAAGTCGAGGTCAACCGGATGCCGTCCGCTATTTAAAATCCATCGACTCGTAACCCGGAGCACAACAGGGCCGAATTTGTTGTGACAGCACAAAAAAACGCGATTGCGTACGGCTAATAAGCTGTTACCGACACAATCGCGTGGTTCGTGCAAAGTATCTGCTCTGAGTTTGACTTACGGCCTTTATAGTCTTACATCGGGTTATCCGGGTTAAGCTCAATTTGCTCGCCCGGATATGCTGCATCAAGACCTAAATATGCACTCCTGTTCTCTTCATTTTCGAAGTAGATTTTCAATGCATTTTCACCTTCACCTTCCACGACAAAAGGATGAGAATCCGGGTTTTGTACCTCAACCAGGGAAATCGGATCAGTTGTTGAGATAATCACGAGATCCTCCAACAACAATGGTTGACGATGCCTTCAGGTGTATAGAAAGAAGCTGGTTTGGTCGTTTACACCGTGGCTCGGTGTCGAGCAGTTTCCCTCAACTTCCCCAACGCTTTGCACTTGCTCCTGACTTGCGATGGACTTCTTTCCATACACCATCCGGCGTTTCACCATCCATGGGCGTTCATCCTGGCGGATGATATCCCTTCAGGGCTGGCTTGCAAATTGTACAAACTACTTTATCTAAACTACATGGAGACTTTTTTAAATACGCCTGATATTAATAATAGCAGCGACATAAATCGGAGGCGGGATAACGGGACAATTTCCAATTGAAGTTTGATATACGTCAAATTTTGACGTCAACAAAAATAGTCGCAAATATTTTGAAATTCGAAGCCATGGACATGGCCGTGAGGACTAAAGCTGCTGAATAAGATCCTGTGAAAAACCACGCACCCGGGACAGGGAAAGGTTGGCAACCACCACGTAGTGCACCGAGTCCTTTACCCAACTGCACAAACCATCCACCGCCGTTGGAACGCGGCAGGTTAATGGCGCGTTGGTCACACCCTTGGTACTGCCGGCGATCAACAACGTCATCTTTTGCTTGTCTTTATTCTGGAAAATATTCGCGGTTGCGTAGCTAATCATCGTCGGCATGACAATAGCATGTAAATGCTCGAAACCTTCCAGTTTCACGTCGGCCAGGCGAATCACTTTACCTATGCGCGCGGATAACCATTGCATGGACTCGGTAATGCTGGTATTCGTCTCGCCGGCAAAATTCTGGCTCTGTTGCGTATATAGAATATGGGCATCAATAGCCAGCTGCTCAACCTTATCGTTGTTGAATACGGGCGCCGGCCTTTCAAACAGTGATACGGCGGCTCCACCGACGATAAGCCCAATAAACAACAACACAATGCCGCCTATGGTCCCGCGATTTTCCACGGACAAGGTCCCAAACCACCGCCTGGCACGATCGACCGTCGATAGATCCTCGTCAGCGTCGTCAATAGTCACCAATTGTCCCTGGGAGAGTTTTTCTTTGTAATACTTTAGCGTTTCACCAATCTTGTTAGAAAACGAACCCGTATTGTCAGTCGACTCTTCAACACCCACCTCAAACTCAAACGGTTGCTCCTGGCTGTCAAACGCCGGATGTGGTTCATCAGGTGTCGCTTGTTTCGCCGAAGTCTGCGCTGGTTTGTGGGCCGTGTCTTCAGCCGCGGTTTCATAGATGGATAAATCAATGTCCACCGGCGGTTGCGCCGCTTGCGGCTCCTGTACGTGCTCACGTTCAACCGCGGCGGGCGGCGGAACTTCATAGGCATCCA
>JASFMT010000349.1:0-4681 GCA_050117455.1 Gammaproteobacteria bacterium
TGACATGTGAATATCTAAATATAGCCAGTGAAAGACATCGCTGACAGAACCAGCCATGGACGATTATTTGTTTTTTTCCGCTTCTTCTTCCAAACTATCACGCAAGGCTTTCTTGCCTTCCTTGACCATTTCAGAGGTTTTCTCCTTGGTTTTGTCCGCTAATTCCCGGCTTTTATCCTTGGCAATTTCTGACATGTCCTCAAAAGGATTAGCCCAGAAATCCCTGCCTTTACCAATGTTAAAACCAAACCAGAGCCCCAGAACAAGCCCGATTACGATACCCACGATATACTTGTTTAATCGTTCCATGGTATTCAACCTTTTTCATTAAGCTATGTGCGCATTATGTTAGCCCAACCGGACCCCCAAATCCAAGCCGCGTACCAACATTGCCTTAGAATTGTGCAGGGACATTATGAAAATTTTCCCGTTGCATCTCTTTTATTACCGAAACCATTGCGCCGCCCGATTGCCGTAATTTATGCCTTTGCCAGAACCGCCGACGACTACGCCGATGAAGGCAACTTTAGCGAACAACAACGGCTTGATCTTTTAAATGCCTACGACCGCAAACTGGAAACGTTGCAAAGCAGCGAACCGGATGATGATATATTCATCGCACTTAAGCATGTTATCACCATCTATCAATTGCCGCTGCAACTGTTTCATGACCTGCTTACGGCGTTTAAACAGGATGTAACGAAAAAGCGCTATGCGTCCATCGGCGACGTACTGAACTATTGCCGTTATTCCGCCAACCCCGTGGGTCGCCTACTGCTACACTTGCTCAACGAAGCGACCCCGCAGAACCTGGAAGACTCCGATTCTATCTGCAGTGCGTTGCAGATTATTAATTTCCTGCAGGATATTGCTCAGGACTATGATGAAAATGGCCGCATATACCTGCCCCGGGATGAAATGCACCACTTTGGCGTCACGGAACAGGATATCGCCAACCGGCAATCCTCCCCTGCCATGAGGGCGTTTGTTGACCAGCAAATTCGCCAAACCAAAGCCTTAATGCTGGACGGAGCTCAGCTGGGCAATCGTATCCCCGGGCGCTTTGGACTGCAGTTGCGCATGATGATCAACGGTGGATTGCAGGTATTGAAATTACTGGAAAATCAAACACAAAGTGTGTTCAGCCGGCCACGCCTGCAGACCCGGCACTGGTTGAAAATCGGCGGCTATGCCCTGGCAAAACAATACATACGGTAGTGAATTCACACTCGAATATCGCCGAAAATCACCTTGTTACATAGAGACTGGCGCAAGGGTCCGGTATAATCTCTTTCCTAATCCATAAAAACGCCTAATTCATGACACCAGACGAATACTGTCAGGAAAAAGCCGCCAGTAGCGGTTCCAGCTTTTACTACAGTTTCTTATTCCTGCCGCCGGCACAACGTAAAGCCATCACCGCGCTTTACGCATTCTGCCGCGAAGTTGACGATATCGTTGATGAATGCAGCGAACCGCAAATCGCCCGCGTTAAACTGCAGTGGTGGCGTGACACTATCCGCCAAACCTTTGCCGGTGACCCGCAACACCCGGTGCAAAAAGCCCTGGCCGAACCCATCAATACTTTTCAATTGCCTTTGCAGCATTTTCTGGAAATCATCGACGGCATGGAAATGGACCTGGATCATAATCGATATGCCACCTTTAAGGATTTATCGTTGTATTGTTACCGGGCAGCCAGCGTGGTGGGATTGCTGGCGGCAAGGATCTTTGGTTACCAGAATCCCGCGGTACTTGATTACGCCGAAAACCTGGGCATGGCATTTCAGCTAACCAATATCATCCGCGATATAAAAGAGGATGCATCCCGAAACCGCATTTATATTCCGCGAGATGAGTTACAACAATTCGGCGTTACGGAGGCTGATATTCTCGAATCCCAGGTCAATGAAGCCATGACCCGGTTACTCAAATTCCAGTCCGAACGGGCCAAACAATACTATGACAAGGCCTTCCATTTGTTACCGGAACAGGATCGCTACTCGCAACGCAGTGGTTTAATCATGGCCGCCATCTATATCAACACATTACAGGTGATCGAAAAAGATAATACGCGGGTGCTGGACGGCCGGATTTCCCTGACGCCGATCAGAAAACTGTGGTTGGCCTGGACCACGGCGCGCTCGGAAAAAAAACGCCACAAAAAATATTTGCAGACATGCCGCACCTGAACCGCCATCAAACCTTATTCCACACTGTCTTGACTGTTA
Organism: Gammaproteobacteria bacterium; assembly: GCA_050117455.1. Classification (GTDB taxonomy): domain Bacteria; phylum Pseudomonadota; class Gammaproteobacteria; order SZUA-152; family SZUA-152; genus JAKEGK01. The sequence goes on from JASFMT010000349.1 coordinate 2,232, forward strand.
ACCGTGACTAAACCAAAACCTGTTATTGTCGCCGGCGGTGGCTGGGCCGGATTGACAACCGCCGTGGAACTGGCCCGCCATGATATACCGGTGATCCTGCTGGAATCGGCCAAGCAGCTGGGTGGACGCGCCCGGCGCGTGCCATTCGAGAACAATGTCAAAGGCAACTACACTCCCCTGGCCCGGAACAACTCTGACAACGCCAACAACGATAAAATCAGTGTCGATAATGGCCAACATTTGCTGATCGGCGCCTATGACTCCACGCTGACCATGTTGCGCACCATTGGTGTCACGGAAGAAACGGTACTGCGGCGGGAAAAATTAGCGCTGAATATGAGGCGCGCCAGGGGCCGAAATGTTAGAATCAACGCCGGCTGGCTACCCGCACCCCTGCATATTGCATGGGGACTAATGTTTGCCTCGGGATATTCGCTGCAGGACCGGTTAAGCGCACTACGATTTTGCCGCGCCTTGCAGAAAACGGACTTTGCGATCGCATCGGATATGAGCTGCCTGGAATTGTTCCGGCAGTACCGGCAAACCGATAACGTTATAAAAACCCTGTGGGAGCCATTGTGTGTCGCAGCGCTGAATACACCCATTGATAGTGCCTCCGCCATGGTGTTTTTACGCACCTTGCGCGAAGCCTTCAACCACGGCCGCGCCGATTCGGACCTGTTGTTTACCCGCGTTGATCTCGGTAACCTCTATCCCGATCACGCCATGGACTATATAGAAAAACATGGCGGCAATGTGCGCCTTGGCCGGCGGATTATGGATGTCCTGGTGGACAATCAACAACCGCCCAACGTTCGGGGCGTGCGGCTGCAGGACCACGAAATTGCCTGCAATCATGTGGTGTTGGCGACTCCGCATCATGTAACGCGAAAATTACTGGCGCCGCATGCACCGTTGGCCGAATTAACAGAACAACTAACAAAATTTGACAATCAGCCGATTACAACCGTGTATTTACAGTATCCGGAACACACCACGACCAACAGTCACATGCTGGGGCTTGTCGACAGCCTGTCGCAGTGGGTCTTTGACCGTCGCATTTATGGTCAACCGGGTCTAATGGCGGTCGTTATTAGCAGTACCGGGCCCCACACTAAAATGGACAACAACGAACTTTGCGCAACCGTTGAAAACGAGCTGGCAACTTTTTTCCCCCATTGGCCCAGAGCACAACACCGTATGGTCATCCGGGAAAAAAGAGCGACATTTGACTGTGTCAGTGACTGCAATTCGTTTCGGCCGGGCAACAAGACACCGTTACCGGGCCTCTGGCTGGCGGGCGACTATACCGACACCAAACTGCCACCGACCCTGGAAGGGGCTGTGCGAAGTGGCAAGCGCTGTGCACGGGCAATAATAAAAGCAATCCATCAATCGGGAGCCCAGTAACCGGAATGCAAGAGTATTATCCACCGAAAGACCTGTTAAAAGATCGTGTTATTCTCGTTACCGGTGCCGGAGACGGTATTGGCGCCGCCGTGGCACAGGACTTCGCCAAACACGGCGCCACGGTTATTTTGCTGGGTCGTACCCAGAAGAAACTGGAAAAAGTATACGACCTCATCGAACAGGCCGGCTATCCGCAACCGGCGATATATCCGTTGGAACTGCAGCTGGCAACGCCGAAGGAATATAAAATTCTGGCCGCCACCATCCATAAGGAATTCGGCCGCCTTGACGGGCTACTTCACAACGCCGCGGTACTCGGTACGTTAACCCCTATTGAACACTACGATAACCGCTTGTGGGCGCACGTACTGCATGTGAACTTAAACGCGCCCTTTATGCTGACCAAGGCCTGCCTGCCGCTACTGAAAAAAGCCAGGGAAGCATCCATTATTTTCACATCCGCCAACGTTGGATACAAAGGCCAGGCCTATTGGGGCGCCTATGCGGTATCCAAGGCCGCCACCGAAAACCTGATGGAGATTCTGTCCGAAGAACTGGAAGTGAATACCAATATCCGGGTCAACAGCGTCGATCCCGGCCGTGTCAGAACCCGCATGAACGCCCTGGCCTATCCCGGCGATGATCCCAGCAACATTCCCGCTCCCAGGGACGTCACCCCGGTGTACCTGTACCTGATGGGGCCCGACAGCGGCGGCGTCACCGGTGAACGATTCGACGTTTAGAGCCGCCATTTTCCCCATTGGCCGGTAATCGCGCGACGAATTACCGGCAGTTCCCTGATTCTCTCCCCATAACTGCTTGTTTTTTCAACAAGTGCCCCATTGTGTCAGTTTGGCACGATATTCGCTTTCGCTAAAAACAAATCTTAGCGAATGAGAAACCATTACGAGAGACGAGCCATGTCTTCTGCTCCGCACACCGATGTCAAAATCCTGCCCGTGAAAAGAACCGGCAGTCTGAACGCGATTCTGGAATCCGGCCGCAAAACAGTGCCGGATACCCTCGAACGGGTACTGCAA
>JASFMT010000350.1:0-4678 GCA_050117455.1 Gammaproteobacteria bacterium
ACCTGACAGCAAAAATCCCTGATTAGCACGAAATCCTTGAATTACCTGTTTCGCAAACCGGACAGGATTATGGGCGACGAAACTGGTACGCGGTGATGTCATAATGTCAGTTATTCATACTAAAAAATGAAGTGAATTTAGATTGACTGTTAAAAAGCACTCCTAACAGGAAACAGTGATCTATTCTGGTAGGATAGATTGTTTTATGTACCATCGCCACCGCATTCACCGCTAAAGCGAAACCGCCATCCGGACCTGGCTCGCGTGCTTACCTGCCGCAACCTGAATCCAGATATACCTTAAAGGTGATTAATTAGCGGGGATATTCTACCATTGGTTATTGATTTACATCCGGCCTGACCGGAGCCTGTTGTTCAACCTAATACCGAACTCCGCATAGATACAGAGATACCCTCTCAGCTTTTGCGGACAAAGCCAGAGTTAACAGCCATTGCTGAAATTTTCGGTCATTCAAATATGAAAAAACGCCATGCCATTCCAGTCATCGTTGTCGCCGAGCTGTTCGGTACTTCACTCTGGTTTAATATAAATGCCGTTGCGGATGCATTACATCTGGCATGGGGCATGACGCCGGCCGATCTTGGCTACCTTACCAGCGCGGTCCAACTGGGCTTTATCTCCGGCACCCTGCTGTTCGCGTTGTCAGGTCTTGCCGACCGCTATTCCGCCAGCCGGATTTTTGCCGTATGTGCACTTTTTGGCGGGCTGGCCAATGCTGCGTTTGTCTTTGTTGACGGTGGGCTTGTCAGTGGCATTATTATTCGCTTTGCTACCGGCGTGGCGCTTGCCGGTATTTATCCCCTTGGCATGAAACTCGTGGTAAGTTGGGAACCGGACAAAGCGGGCAACGTATTAGGCTGGCTGGTGGGCATGCTGGTGCTGGGCTCCGGACTGCCCCATTTTGTGCGAGGCATCGACATCACACCCGGCTGGCAGGAGGTTATCTTTACCGCCTCCGGCCTGGCGATACTCGGCGGGTTCATGGTATGGCGACTGGGCGACGGTCCTCACCACGGTAACACCCGCAGCATGCAATGGGGCGCGGCACTGAAAGTGTTTACCAATCCCGGTTTCCGCGCGCCGGCCCTTGGTTACTTTGGCCATATGTGGGAGCTCTATGCGTTCTATACGGTCGTGCCACTGTTAATCGCCCACCTCAATAGCAATATAGACGTTAATCACATCTACCTGGCGACATCCGCTGTATTTCTGTCTGGTGGCATTGGTTGCATCGGCGGCGGTATTATCAGCCATCGCTGGGGAAGCGGACGAGTGGCCATGATGGCGCTGGCCGGCTCCGCACTGTGTTGCCTTGTGTATCCATGGGTGTCCTCGTTAACTTTCGCCGCGGCGCTATCGTTACTGGTCGCCTGGGGTTTTTTCGTCATTACGGATTCGCCCCAGTTTTCCGCCCTTGCCTCGAAAGCCTGTCCTCCTGAGCGGGTTGGCGGCGCACTGGCTTTAATGAACAGCATTGGTTTTGCGATTTCCATTGTCTCCATTGAACTGGCGACGTTGCTATGGAATACAGCAGCCGAAAAAGTAGCCTGGCTGTTACTGCCAGGCCCCGTACTGGGGCTGCTTGCTATGCGCAGGATGTGGGGCAAATAAATATAGTGGTTGATACGAAATGATTATTTGAATGCAAATCAATGCGGCAGTATAGGCCCATACGAAGGAATTGAATCAGACTCGACTTAAAGCTACAAGCAACAAAGCAATTTTTTCGCGTATTCATGATGAAAATATCTTCTTTGATTGTATATATTTCCAGGCGGCCACGTGCTCTAAAGCTAATTTTCTGATTTGAGCCATATTGGACGGCGCTGCTCTAGAATAATCATAACCATCGTTAGATTCCATGTATTTCTTTGCCCTATCCTCCCCCTGGAAGTAAACATAAATCCAGCAAGCCACTTGGTCCACATTAGGGTTGCCATAGGTTTTGATATAGTTTAGAGATTTGCAGTTACTTAGGGTTAAAGGGTCGTGTTGAAGGGGCGAATTCAGGTAGCAAGTGCACCATTTCAATTACACAATATTCGTTATCGATGGGAAAATGGACTACGGCAGCGACGCTGGTACATGAACTGGCTCACGTGAATGGTGCACCGGGTACAAACCGGGATGCAGGAAACACGCTATTGAACTGCATGCTAAAGTCTTTGCACGATCCAACTATCATTGGGAAAATTATTTGAGCAAACAAATTAAAAGCCCCCCGCATTGGCATAAAGGCCTATTTATGAAAATAAAACTTCATTTTATGTTGATAGCATTCTGTGTAATGACTGCAAATACCGCTATTGCTTGCCGTTGCCAGCAACCCGAGGCCTCCGATTCCTATAATGACGCCTCATTAGTTGTTCGCGCTCGAGTGGCGGATATTGTAACCGCACCCTCTGGCGAGGGAAGCACCGCAATTTTGGAGATAACAGACGCATGGAAGGCAGAATCACCATCAAGGATCGCGGTAATTAGTCTAACCAACTGTCATTTTCCGTGGGAAAAGAAAAAGGAATATATTGTTTTCCTCTCCGAAGAACCCAACGGTTTGTACAGTACAGATCGGTGTAAGGGAAATCAGCAAACTGACAATCATCCCAACATTATAGAGTGGCTGGAAGGTAACGCTACTCCGCAAAAAATAGATACAAACACACGATAATAGGCAGCGTAAGAGTTAAGGTGGCAGGCTCTTTAAGAGGACCATCCGGTCGACCCCGGCGCGTCTGACCAACCTTAATTTTTAATTTCTTTTATATCTTCTCTTTAAAGTAATCGTTACCCAGTGGCGTTCCAGTCTGCAAGGTCGATTGGATGTCCTGCAAATCTCCCTTATCAATATGCGCACAAAACGGGTCTTTGTACGAATCACATCGCTCGTTGCCCGTTCAACCAAGACCTCGACAAAAAGCGCTCGGCGCAATCAGCTTGTCGTCTATCCCCCGGGGCAATACAGCGATTGCTGCTCCATCGGTATCGTGGAGAATTATTAATCGTATTCGCTCGAACCGGATTAAGCTCAATATAAAACAGACACATGAGCAGGTATTGTTCATCACGGATGAATGAGGCTTTATACCGACCTTCCCAAAACCTGCCCCTAGCCCTCTAGGTGTGAATGATATAGGGAATACAGTGTCTGCTAATAGAACGCATCATCCGATTGACGCCCCGTTGGTCACTGGGAATGATTAAAATATGGACGCGATCGGCCGTTAAGGCAAGGGGACGGATCGCAGAGTCATAACGTTCGCCCACCTCCTGCTCCATCAATGAACGTACGCTGAATAATAACCAGCATTTTTACTTTTTACTCGTAACTTGTAGTTACAAAAATCAATTAACAGATGAAGTAGGTTTTAGCTGACAGAAATCAAAAACATTGTGCGCCAGCTACAATAGAATTCCACTCAACAGAAATCGCCTAACCGTTTTCAATCAGACTGTAGTTTAAGTCGGCAATATAATTTATCGATGAAATATAACCTAAAGGAGATTAGGTATGAACAGAACACTCACTGCTATGGCAGTGTGCATTGTTGGATTATTCGTCGTATCCCATGCTGCGAATGCATTTGAAGTACTGCCAAAAACTCCACCTGTTCCGGAAGACAATCCAGTCACCCCTGAAAAGGTCCAACTGGGTAAGCAATTATATTTCGATCCCAGGCTTTCCAAAGACGGTACGTTATCGTGCAATTCCTGTCACAATGTTATGGCAAACGGTACCGATAACCGACCTGTGTCCGTCGGTGTTAACGCACAAAAAGGGGGACGCTCGGCGCCAACGGTTTGGAATGCAGCATTTTTAACGACACAATTTTGGGATGGCCGTGCCGCCACTTTGGAAGATCAAGCCAAGGGACCTATTTTAAATCCGATCGAAATGGGAATGCCTGACCCGGAAACCGCCGTTAACCGTATAAAAAATATTCCTGGTTATGTAAAGCAGTTTGAAAATGTATTCGGTGGTAAAGATCCTGTCACCTATGACAATATCGCCAAGGCTATCGCCACATTTGAGCGCACATTAATCACACCTGACTCACCTTTTGACCAGTTTGTGAACGGTGATAAAAACGCGTTATCCGCCCCCGCCAAACGTGGTATGCAATTGGTGGAGTCCGTGGGTTGCACCAGCTGCCACACAGGCGTTAACTTCGCCGGGCCCAGCAGTTTGTCCATGGGTGAAGGGTTTTTCCAGAAATTCCCCGTGTTTCCGGGCAGCAAATATGAAAAGCAATACAGGTTAACGGAAGATTCAGGCTTGCATTCCGTCACGAAAAAAGAGGAAGACAAGAGCATATGGCGAGTACCGACCTGGCGCAACGTGGCGTTAACAGCACCTTACTTTCACAACGGGTCCGTGGCCAGCCTGGACGAAGCAGTTCGGGTAATGGGCAAAACGCAATTGAATCAGGATTTAAAGGACAAAGAAGTGAAAGATATTGTGGCATTTTTAAACAGCCTGACCGGTGAATTTCCCAATATATCCATGCCCCGTTTGCCTGAAACCCCGGGACAAACTTTAGTGGAATAATTTGATTGTGATATTCATATAACCAGTATGATCAGAGAACAATGTCCAGTAATACTTGAAACGATTGTTCTCTGATCCGTTTTTCAATTTGATCACGGAGAAATAGGACCA
>JASFMT010000351.1:0-4677 GCA_050117455.1 Gammaproteobacteria bacterium
CGCCATTCGCGGGCACTTTCTCCCGACCGAACAAAACCTGCAATGGTGCGACCGGCGCTTGCTGGCGCGTATCCACCGCTACACCATTAAGTCACTGCGCAGTGAAGTCAAACCGGTGAGCGTCTCGCAGTTTATGCAATTCCTGTTTCACTGGCATCGTCTCGACGACAAAGTGGAAAGCAAGGATGCGTTGCTGGATATTGTCGAACAACTGGAAGGCTTTCCTGTTCCGGCAGCGGCCTGGGAATCAGACGTCCTGCCCTCGCGCATGTCTTTTTATTTACCGGACTGGATGGACAGCTTATGCAGCAGTGGCCGGATCAACTGGATGCGAATCAACACCCCGGCCACCAGCAAAAGCGGCGATAAACCGAACGGTAAAGCCACGCCTATCAGCATTACGCCGATTACGCTGATGTTGCGCCAACACGTAAGCGCATGGCAACACAATAACGCACCCCATGAGTCTTCCAACATTGCCAATTCTCTTTCGTCCAATGCATTAACGCTGCACAACCTGTTAAAACATAACGGCGCACTGTTTTTTGATGACCTGGTAAACCAGGGCGGTTTGCTGCGCAGCCAGGTGGAAACCGCACTGGGCCAGCTGGTGGCACAGGGACTGGTCACTTCCGACAGTTTTATTGGTCTACGCTCGTTGGTCACACCGTCCAGCCGCAAGCCTGGTTTTGGCTCGCGGCGCCGGCTCAATTCCAATGCCCTTAACATTGAGGATGCCGGTCGCTGGACACTTATCAATACGCAACAGGCCAACAACGAACAACAATCTCAACATATCGAGCATATCGCACGAATCCTGCTAAAACGCTATGGCGTGGTATTTCGCAAGTTACTGGAACGGGAAAGCCGACTACCTTCCTGGCGGGAATTACTTTATGTATACCGGCGCATGGAAGCCCGTGGCGAACTGCGCGGTGGACGTTTCGTGGAAGGTTTCAGTGGTGAACAATTCGCATTGCCCGAAGCCGTCAGTTTACTGCGCACCGCCGCCAATCAGCCGACCCAGGATTTAATCGCTATTTCCGCCGTCGATCCGCTGAACTTCACCGGCATACTGCTGCCGGGTAGCCGAGTTACCGCCACCAATAAAAACAAGATACTCTTTCGTAGCGGCAAGCCCATTGCCGTCTCCAAATCCGGTCAGGTGGAGTACTTAGAAAAATTGACTACGGAAATTCAGTGGCAAGCTCAAAACGTGTTACTGAAAAAACGTAACCCCGGGCATTTAATGCCGGCGCCTGAGCAAACCGTTTAACTGTGATTTAGCTATAAATTAACGTTTTCAATAAGTTAAACGAATCCCGTGAACAGAAGTTATGCACACATAAAATGCTTTTTAAACGTTAAGAATTATCCTACAGCAATTAAAGCATTGGTGAGTTTTCCGCTGAATAATTTTTTGCCACACTTAAGTAACAGTTTGGTTCAGTAATTATTTGCGCTAGAGATTGAGACATTACAGAGATTACCCTCACAAACCTTACCCATAAAAACGTTGTGTAGCAGGTGACTCGGAGGATATTTACTGCCGTCAAGCAAATTCACTCAGACTCCGATTCCCTTAAAGCGAGCCGCTGGGCCAAATTTCCCTACAAAATTTGGCCCTTTTTTTATCTACGGTATTTATGCAGGACTATCCCAAAAGCGATGATTGATGGGTTTATGCCCTTTGGGTACATTGCACCCAAAGGGCATAAACCCATCCTACACGTTCCCACCCTGGAAGTCTGACGCAATTCAGGTTGACCGTGGTTTGTCAGCCGCAAACCTTGCTGACAATTAACATTACCTAAAACTAACCGAGTACCGGAGGTAGTTGTTTACTCAGTTTTTGTTTTTCCGATACCTTGTCACCCGTCAACACAAAGCCCGCCACTGATCCATCAGGACATTGATACAGTGCGCGGGCCCCGGCATCGTCGATCTCGATATTCCACTCACCTTCGCAGTCACCGGCTGGTGGCGATACTACCAGGGGATGGGCAGGCGTTTTAACAACCACCGGCATGGGAGGATAACGAATCTCGGTGACTGTACCGGTTAATGTTTTCGCCAGGGTTCGAGCGGCATTCATTAACGGCAATACATAGGGTAAAACCAAACCTTCTATTTCAATACAGTCGCCCAGGGCATACACGTCGGATGCGGACGTTTCGAGAGTGCGACCCACCACGATACCACGGTTCACGGTAATTCCGGCGTGTTCAGCCAACGCGGTATCGGGGCGCAATCCAACCGCCGATAAAACCAGATCCACATCGAGGTGGGACCCATCGTTCATCATGATGCGATAACCCGTATTGCGCCTGTCGACACCGGTTGCCAGTACACTCAACCGCCACTGCACACCCGCGTCCTCCAGTTTTTGCATTAATAACTTGCCGATCGCTTCCGGCAGTAACCGGTCCAGCGGAAAACGCGACGGACCAATGACAGTCACCTGCTTATCGTGAGTTACCAGATCATTGGCAAACTCGCATCCGATCAAACCCGGACCGATGATTCCTATATGCTGTACTGATTCCAGCCGTTGGCGAAAACGCCGGTAATCATCGAGATTGTTCACCGTCAGTACATCGCCAGGTGCATTGCCATTCAGGACAGGATCGATTTGCCGAGCGCCGACGGCCAATACCAGCTTGTGGTATTCAATATCACCGACGTCGGTAAAAATAATCTTGTCGGCAGTATCGATGGATTGTACACGGGTGCCGGTCATTACGGAGGCTGCCAGTTGGCCGGCCATTTGCTCGGCGGTACTCAACACCAGCGCCGATGGGGTTTTACCCTTGCTTAGCGCGTTGGACAACATGGGTTTGGAATAGGATTCCCCTTCATCGGCGGTGATCAGTTGCAGCGGCACATGTTTATCAATCTTGCGGATTTCCTTGGCAAGGTTATACCCGGCCAGACCGGTGCCAATAATGACAATAGGATTCATTCACTCACCCTTCATTGATTTTGGAAATTAACAATCGCAATTTGGATTATTTATTATTGAGGTATTTTACACAGCTTAAACCACTGGTGATAATCGCTTTGCGCAATGCTTCGATGGCTTTGGGCCGGGGAAAACTGCTGCGCCATGCCAGTGCCACTACGCGTTTGGGTTCCGGATTTTTCAGGCGCTTGATTTGTAACAGGCGGCGCGCATATTTATCGGTGCCGGCCGCAGTGCACGGCAAGATAGTGGTACCGATCCCGGAAACCACCATGTGACGAATCGTTTCTATGGAACTGCCTTCAATGGTTTGGGTAAACGAGTCACTACTGGTATGCGCCCGTTTGCAATCGGGACACGCCTCCAACACCTGATCCCGAAAACAGTGACCCTCCCCCAGCAATAACAGATTTTCCCTGGCCATATCGTTGGCTCGGATACTGTCTTTCTGCGTCAATGGATGGGAGCTGGGTAACACCGCCACAAAGGGTTCTTCATATAATGGCAGCGTCACCACCCCAGATTCCTCAAAGGGTAACGCAATAATGACGGCGTCCAGTTGCCCGGCTTTGAGTTTTTCCCGCAACCGCGCCGTATAATTTTCCTCGATCACCAGCGGCATGTTGGAAGCATGCTTGCGTAATTCAGGAATAAGATGAGGAAACAAATAAGGTCCGATGGTGTAAATCGCGCCAACACGAAGCGGCCCGGTCAATTGATCCTTTCCCACCTGGGAAATCTGCCGCAACTTTTCACTTTCTTCCAGTACCCGCTGGGCCTGCTCCACAACCTGCTCGCCCACCGGTGTCATGGCGATATCCTGTTTCGAGCGCTCGAAAATATCGACACCCAGTTCCTGTTCCAGCTTCTTCACCGCCGCACTCAGAGTGGGTTGGCTCACATAACAGGATTCCGCGGCACGCCCGAAGTGGCGTTCCCGGGCCACGGCCACAATATATCGAAGTTCCGTTAAAGTCATAGAGCAGATATTAGTTTAAAAGCTAATGTATTGAAACAGATTATAAATTCACCAATTTGATAATGTGTATTGTGTGGCTGGAGTCTCCCCAACAACCGTGCAATAATTAAAAAATTGTGTTCACGGCATCACAGTTAGAGCAGATTTGCAGCGTATTTACAGTATTTCGGCCATCGATTGTCAATTTACCGGCTCAATTGCGACGAAAAGGCACTATAATGAGCGCAATAAGAACGGCAGTGCCTTGGTAAACAACCCAGCGAAATAATCATAACTAATATATGTCAGAGCAACCGTCAGTTCACTGGACATCAGCCGGCGCCACCCATGTCGGTCATGTCAGGCAAGTCAATGAAGATGCATTGCTGGAGCGCAGCGATATTGGACTCTGGGTTGTGGCTGACGGTATGGGGGGACACGACGCCGGTGATGTCGCCAGTCAAAGCATAGTCGATATTCTCCAGCAAACCCCGGTGATGGACCGGCTAAGTACCTACGCCGACGAAGTGGAAGACCGGATCATCGCCGCCAATGATGCATTAATCCAGCTTGCCCACGAACAATACGAAAACCGGACCATTGGCAGCACCGTCGTTGCCATGATTGCGTTGGATACCCATTGCGCCGTGCTATGGGCAGGCGATAGCCGCGCCTATCGGTGCCGGGATAGCCAGTGCGAACAGTTAACCCAGGATCACAGCCAGGTCGAAGAAATGGTGCAACAAGGGCTGGTGCG
>JASFMT010000352.1:0-4677 GCA_050117455.1 Gammaproteobacteria bacterium
AGATCTAAAAATCCGTTTGCAGGAATTCGCCGACGAACGGGACTGGGACCAGTTTCATAACCCGAAGAACTTATCCATGGCGCTGATTGCCGAAGCCGCGGAACTGGTGGAGCACTTCCAGTGGCTCTCACAGGAAGAAAGCCAGATCATTCAGGGAGATAAACTGGAATCGGTTCGCCACGAACTGGCTGATATCATGATTTATTTAATCCGCATCGCGGACAAGTTGAATGTTGACCTGCTGGACGCGGTGGAAAAAAAGATTACGATTAATGAAGAAAAATATCCGGCGGATATGGTGATGGGGCAACATAAAAAGTATACGGAATATTAGGTAGACTAACGATTATGACAATATCGAAAAATGACAATTATCAAACCGGTGCCGCAGCTCGTAACAGTTTAATTGTTCTGGTAGCGGTGGGCGTATTTATAGTAGTGGCAATCATGCTGTTGCCAAAAGGATTCAGTAGCGATTTGTCCGTCATTGGGAAAGGTACCCCGGTTGTAGTGCTGGCGCACAACAAAGATTCAGTGCAAAGCCTGAAGCTGATGGACATGTTGAACAAGGTGCGCCATGAATACGATGATCGCATGATGTTCCGTGTCGTTGATATTAATACGCCGGAAGGCCGCGCTTTTATAGACAGACAACAGGTGCAACTCGGGACATTGTTACTATTCGCGCCGGATGGCGCGCGCCGGCAGGTCATTGGCGGTATTCGGCAGGAAGCGGAGCTACGGGCTACGCTGAACAACGCCTTTACCCAATCGTAGTATCTATGTCTTCATGCTGGCGGCAACGTCCGCGCAATGAGCTTGCCAGATAGGTTTTGTTGCGCACGCATGAACCTCGAAAGTGTGACTGTGATCATGTTTTGGTGTGCTTCCAGGACGATGCTAACCTGGAGCGCTTTATTCAATGACTTGTGAGTATAGTGAGTATATTGAGGAGGAGTTATGGCCTTTCCCCTGGGCACTGTTTTGTCCGCGGCGCCGAGTGTGATTTCGGCAGCAGCTGACATTATCCGCGTTATCAAGGAAAACAAGTCCAAACCGGAGCCGGAAGCGCAACCGACGTCTGAGCAACTGCAGGCACTAAACAATCTTATTGAGCGTCAGGCACAGGTGATCGAGGAACTGGCGCAAAATAATCGCAACCTGGCCCTGGCAGTGAGAAATAACCGGATATTGTCGGCAGTTGCCATCATAACGGCCCTGGCAGCGGTTGCCATCGCTGTGTAAGTCGCTGTGTAAGATAAGTACAGTTAGATAATGGACGGACTACTGACTCTTTCGGCTACAATCATCGCAATGATAACGATAGCAGAATACTGCCTATAGATTATCTACCCAGCTCCCGTGGTTAGCTTTCTGCGATTATCCCCGCATTGCCCTATCAATTCCCAGCCGTTATGAAAATCCCCGCAAAATTTTGCTAAATTCTATATAGGCCGGTAAAATGCCTGTCTGAAATCAACATTTCATATAACGATATAACCGACCTGCAACGGTAAGCCCAGAAATAAACAATAATAAAGCGCAGGCGATCAATTGAATGACATGGTGATGGTCATTGGTGGATAGTAATTTTTTTCGTATCCTTCTGATTGAAGACAGCGAAGCCGATGCGCGTCTGGTTAAACTTGCCCTGGCTGACGTGGCAGAGTTCCGCTTTGATGTTGTACACGTTGATCGATTATCCAGTGCGCTGGAGCTGGATGGAAACCGGTTTCACGCCGTCTTACTGGATCTTTCCCTACCCGACTCCCACGGCCTGAGCACCCTTCGTCAATATAGTGACGAATTTCCAGCGGTCCCGGTCATTGTCCTCAGCGGGCAGCACGATGTCGCGATTGCTATCGAGGCTGTGCAAGCCGGCGCCCAGGACTACCTGGTGAAGGGGGTGGAGAACAGTTATTTTATAGCCCGTGCCATCCGTTATGCTATCGAACGTAAACATTCAGAAGAAGAACTTCGCAAGGCCCGTACGGAACTGGAACATCGCGTCCATGAGCGCACCGAGGAACTGCTGGAAACTAACAAAAAGTTGCGGGAACAAATTGCCGAACGGGAACACGCCGAACGTGCGCAACGGGAAAGCGAGCACCAGGTTCAACTGATTGCCGATGCGTTACCGATACTGATTTCTTATCTCGATAAAGAAAAACGTTATCGATTTAACAACAAGGCACACGGCGACTGGTTCCGTCATTCAAACGACGAGATTATCGGTAAGCAACTGGCGCAGACCGTCGGCGAGAGTATTTATGAAAAAATACAATCGTATACCGATCAGGCACTATCGGGAACAATAGCGGAATTTGAAATTGATTTCCCTCATCCTGAAAAAGGGACACGGTGTTTGCACGTTGTATTTGTTCCGGATGAAGATGAGCAAGGGCAAGTTAAAGGATTTTACTCGTTAAGCCAGGACATTACTGAGCGCAAACAAAGCGAAGAGCGCGACAGGCAGCGTATGCTGCAACTGGCTCATGCTTCCCGGCTTACGACGACCGGCCAGATGGCGACGGAAATTGCGCATGAGATTAATCAACCGTTAACAGCTATAGCCACCTACAGTGATACGTGTTTGCGCATCATGAATTCCGACCCGTGGGATCATGATGACCTGCGCAATGCATTGCAGCAAATTGCCAACCAGGCAGATCGGGCCGGCGAAGTAATCCGGCAACTACGCAGCTTTGCCCGCAAAGATGATTCTCACCGATCTACCGTTTCAATCAACAAAATCGTACAGGAAATTACCACCTTAATTGAAGTTGAGGCACGTTGGTATCACATCGACGTGCAGCTGAAACTTACTGATCAACTACCGACGGTATTAGCTAATAAAATACTGATACAACAGGTTGTTTTGAATTTTGTGCGAAACGCCATTGATGCCATGATTGAAATAAAAAACACTTCGCGCCGCTTAACCGTTACGACTGCTATCGATGATCAACACAATGTCGCGGTGACAGTCCAGGATACCGGACCAGGTTTGCCGGCGTCCTATGTTGGACAGATTTTCGACCCTTTTTATACAACGAAAGCAGATGGAGTCGGCATGGGGTTGGCCATCAGCGAATCCATTATAAAAGCTCATAATGGACGAATTTGGGTGGCGGACCACAGTGACAGGGGATGTACGTTTGCATTTTCTCTACCTGCATATCAAGAGGAGCCCGGTGTGTAATGACGGTAAAGCACAGGATTTTTATAGTAGACGACGATGAGGCTGTTCGCCATTCCTTGCAACTTTTAATGAAATCGGCACAAATTGATGCTGAAGTTTATGAGTCCGCCGTTGAATTCCTGAAGCGATTTGATCCTGCCGACTGGGGTGTTGTGTTGGCGGATGTACGCATGCCCGGCATGTCAGGACTGGAACTGCAGCAGGAATTGATCGCACGAAAAATCGAAATGCCGATGATCATCATGACCGGTCACGGCGACATTGCCATGGCGGTGGCGGCGATGAAGTCCGGCGCGGCTGATTTTATCGAGAAGCCTTTCAAAAATCAGGATCTGTTGGACAAGATTCAACAGTGTTTCACGCAGGCAGAAAAAATGCACCTCAATCAGCAGCAACACGCAGAAGCCGCTGAGCGCCTGGGCCGTTTGAGCAGCCGCGAGAAAGAAGTTATGGACCTGATGGTTGCCGGCAAGCTCAATAAGCAAATTGCGGCAGAGCTTGATATCAGTATCAGAACCGTCGAAGCCCACCGCGCTAAAATCATGGAAAAACTCGAAGCCAATTCCCTGCCGGATGTGGTGCGAATCGCCTTGCAAAGTTGAGCAATTCATATGCCAGGTCGCGGCCAATATCGTTCCGGCGCCCGTTCCACGCAGTAAGTAATAGTACGAATTTAGCTATTTCCCCCCAGCGCGTAAACTGGTGCGCAATGTATTAGCAGCGCCAAAGGGTATTTGGGCGCAACCAATCTGCAAATCGCAATGGAGGAAAAATGGAACACCGCTGTAGCGCACGGGTCCCGGTTTCGTATCGCGTGACCCTATATCGCGACAAGATGCCAGTGGCTGTCTGTGCCACAAAAAATATCAGTCTGGGCGGCTTGTTCGTTGCAACAGGTCCTTTGGTCTATCCCAAAAACACGACCCTGGAAGTCGATATCAAACTGGATACCGAACAGGGGGCGGCACGGTACCGTTTACCTGCCTGTGTTGTATTTCATTCTCAGGAAGGGGTTGGATTAATGTTCCTGGAATCCAGCGACGAAGTGTTGGACAATATTCGCCGAACGATGCGAAGTGGCGAAGCTGAAAATACCACGCTGGATATTGGTCTGCTGACTCAAAGCGCTTCGGGCTAGGTCGCGCCAGGGATAGTCGACCGCTTCACTATCGACCTGTTCATTTGTGCGATTACGCATTACTTATAGATTATTTAATACCGCATGGTGTTCGATACGGCATAGGAGCAACAACTGCGCGTAAAGACAACAGCAGTAGTGAGTCACTCATTGTGACTTGCCCCCTCCAGCGCGATAGGCGCCCTGCGCACTCTTTATCATTTATTTTTATATTTATATTCAATCCATCAATCCGATCAACCTCCGTTACTGTTGTTTCTATCGTTTGCGGCGACGTTGCGTGATCCTCCTGGTAACGGTCGTAATATGAGCGCCGCATTCGCACGGCCATACATAG